>CAZIDU010000109.1:0-14143 GCA_964538055.1 uncultured Desulfocapsa sp.
GCCTGCTACTGCCAAGCTTTATTTGAATTTACAGAAAGAATGGTACACTAACAAACAATCTAACGAAAACCATTCAATTGTATCTGTGGTTGCTGTCATCTCTGTTAGTTGTCGTCCTTGGATATCTATGGGTGAATGGAGAAATCAAACAGGCAGCATTCCATGAGATGAAAATTCGTAATGCTTTTTTGGGGCAACAAAAGAGGACTCTTAAAAACGAAGTTGAACACGCAGCTGCTCATATTGCCTATATGAGAAATCAGCTTGAAAAAAGAGTACAGACCGAGGTGAGGGCGCGAACTGAAAAGGCCTATGAGACTGCCCTGTATATTTATAAACAAAACAAAGCAAAAAAGAGTCGTACAGAAATTGGGAAACTCATCCATGATGCCCTGTATGCAACCAGCTGGGATGAAGGGAGGGGCTATTATTTTGCTGAAGAGATGCAGGGAGTCGAACTTATTACCCGCAATAATCCCGATCTTGAGAGGACAGATATCATTAACGTCCAGGATAGCGTTGGGGAATATATTGTGCAGGAAATTATTGCCGTAGCCCGTTCAGAAGAAAAAGAGGGTTTTTGCAGCTATTACTGGAATCGCCCGGAAAATCCGAAAGTTCTTGTTCCTAAAATATCCTATGTCAAATATTTCGAGCCCCTGGGCTGGGTGATCGGCAATGGCATATATCTCGATGATGAAGAAGAGCAGATTAAAAAGGAGGTTCTTGACTGGTTTGATGAAAGTCGTAGCATCTTTGGCGGGTATATTTTTGCCGGAACTTTGGAAGGGGATATTCTTTCCGGGCCTGGTAAGGGGCGAAATATGTGGGAGGTGTCCGATCCCAAAGGTTTTAAAGTAGTGCAGGCACTTATTCTGAAGGCGAAAGAAGGTGGAGGTTTTGTTGAATATGTAATGCCAAAGTTGGCAGGTGAAAGGCCTGCTCCCAAGGTGAGTTATGCTACTTTAATTCCGGGTTGGCAGTGGTATGTCGGAACCGGGGTCTATATCGATTATATAGAAAACCAAATTACAGAAGCACAGCTGGCCTCTAAGGAGGTTGTCAAAAAGATTATTACTCAGGTCGTTCTGGTGCTTTGTTTCTTTTTAGTCCTTTCCCTGTTGTTGTCCTGGGCTCTTACGACAAAGATAAGAAAAAACCTGGATCTGTTTCTGGAGTTTTTCACGAAATCAGCCTCAGAGGAACTGATTATTCCAGCCGATAAAATCTACTTCCGTGAATTTCAATCTCTGGCGTTGACCGCTAATCAAATGGCAGAAGATCGAAAGCAGGCCTGGAATGATTTGAGCGCAGAACAGGAGCGGCTTTCTGTTACCTTGAAGAGTATAGGTGACGGCGTTATGACCACGGACACCGAAGGGAAGATCGTTCTGTTGAATAAGGTAGCCGAAAAGCTTACTGGATGGACTAATGAAGGGGCTTCAGGAAAACCTTCCGCCGAGGTATTCCATATCATCAACGAGAAAACAGGCCAGAAATGCTTAAGCCCTGTAGAGCAGGTGTTGGAATCCGGCAGAATCGTAGGGCTTGCCAACCCCACAGCCCTCATTGCAAAAGATGGAACCATCCGATCCATTGCCGACAGCGCTGCTCCAATCCGGGATAGAGATAGTAAGGTTATAGGGGTAGTCCTTGTTTTCCAGGATGTTACCAATGAAAGAAAGACAGAAGACGAATTGCTCAAAATCAAAAAACTTGAGTCCGTGGGAGTCCTTGCAGGTGGAATTGCCCACGATTTCAATAATATTTTATCCGCCATTCTTGGAAATATTGAACTGGCAAGCTTTCGCATCGCCGAAGGGGATATTGGAACAGCTACCCTGCTTGCCGATGCCAGGAAAGCAACGAAACGGGCCACCAAACTTACCGGTCAGTTACTTACTTTTTCCAAGGGCGGAGATCCAGTCAAAGAGGAAACCTCCCTGGCATCACTTATTGCTGAATCGGCAGATTTTGTCCTTCATGGCAGTAAGGCTGTGTGTAGCTACAGTTTTCCAGAGGATCTTTGGAAGGTCGATGTGGATAGTGGCCAGATTGGTCAGGTCATTCAAAATATCATTATCAATGCCAAGCAGGCCATGCCAGAAGGCGGTACTATTTCTATAGAGTGTGCCAACATTTACGATGTTGTTGAAGAGACACTTCTGAATGTGACTACAGGTGACTATGTCCGTATTATTATACAGGATACAGGGATAGGAATCTCAAAGGTAATTATTGATAAAGTTTTTGATCCCTATTTTACAACGAAGCAGGAAGGCAGCGGGCTGGGCCTGGCAATCTGCCACTCTATTATTTATAAGCATAATGGCTACCTGACGGTGAATTCCATTGTGGATAAGGGGAGTACTTTCACTCTATATCTGCCTGCCATACGTTCCACGGAGGAAAAGAGTACAGAAAAGGCGCTGCAAGAAACTCAGGCGGTTAAGTCAGCCAGGATTATGGTTATGGATGATGAAAAAATGCTGTTGGAGGTTGCAAAAGCACAGCTTACCGTTCTTGGTCATGAGTCTGTCATGGTTAGCGACGGCTCCCAGGCGATCAGCATGTATAAAGAGATGCAGGCTCTTGGTACTCCCGTCGATCTTGTGTTAATGGATTTAACTATTCCCGGGGGGATGGGCGGACAGGAAGCAGCAGAGAAGCTTCTTCAGATCGATCCCAAAGCAAAACTTATCGTTGCCAGCGGCTATTCCAATGATCCGGTGATGGCTGATTATAAAAAATATGGATTCTGTTGCGCCATTGCAAAACCCTTTGACTTAAAGGAGCTGGGTGACGCCATTGCAGTGGCTCTCTGATAGTAACCCTGAAGGAACAGAAAGACTGAAGGCCGTGTGTGATGCTGTCTTTCCTTCAGCCTAAACACTTTTAGCCTACATACCTTGTCGTAATAACGAAAGGAATTAATGTTTATTTTTGTGTTCTTTATAACAGAAGTTCAAGGATAAGGGACTAAAGGCTAAAGGACTGATAATACTTTTTCTTTCTTTACCTTCAGTCTGCATTTTTACGGGTCTGGTCTCCAGATGTTCCCCTGAGAATTTTTTCACCGAGTCGCTTGAAATCCATAATGGGCTTGTCTCCTGGGTTCAGAGATCCGGTTACCCAGAGAAATATGTAGAGAACACAAGTGACAACGGCTACCCCGGAAACAAAATTAACCAGAGTTCGTTCTGTGAGTGTGGCGATGTCTCCCTGGACCCGTGCTGTCATGGTTAGGAAACCGATTGTTATTAATACAGCAACACAAGGAAATCGTTTAAGTATTTCTAAGAACCTAGTCATGTCATTATCCTCCAAATTTGATCTCGACTGTTTATAGTAGTTTCGTGTTCAGTAGTGAAGCTATCGTAAGTCTCTATTGTTAGGTAAACATCATTGTTGCTATTCACCATGCTATTGAACGGCACAATATTTATCCGGAATCGGGGGACACGATCCCAATTCAAAAGAAAAAGACGAATTGGGTCATGTCCCCAGTTTCCTACCAGCGTATTCGTTATTCAATTCTGACTCAAACTCAATTTCGGTGAATAGTTACACATCATTGTTCATACATGATATTCCCGGAATCACGCAGGCTATACCCGCCAAGGGCCAGCACCAATTCCTGGAATTCATCGTTGTTACGGATCACATCAAGTAGTGTCTCTATTTTCCTATCATCTAAAAACTCTTTTGGAATGATAAGGTCATAGCGCTCTTCGGCCACCGGCACAAAATCAAGCTTTAAGGCATTGGCGGCGGCCAGGATTCCCATGCCGCAATTCACGCTGCCATTGGCGATGGATGCTGCCACGCTCATATGGGTATATTCCTCATGGCCATAGCCGTTAATGTCGGCTGGATCAATATTCAGATCTTTGAGGGTTTTGTCCGTGAGTAATCGTGTTCCTGCACCATTCTGGCGATTGATAAAACTGAAATTATTTTTTACCACATCCTCAAATCCTTTGATTCCAAGAGGATTCCCCCTGGCAACAATCAATCCCTGCTGACGGTAGCAGAGGTTGATTAGCTGCAGAGGTGTATCTGCCAGAAAACGTTTAATAAAGGAGATGTTATATTCACCGCTGACCTCATCAAGAAGATGACTTCCGGCAAAATGTGCTTCACCACGCCGGATGGCCATGATTCCTCCCATAGACCCCACATGGGCAGATGATACCCGGATGGTTTTGCGTCCCTTATGAAGGAGATTGGCAAGGACATCGATGATATTATCATGGCTGCCGATGGCAACTAGTGTTGAATGAACATCGGTGAGGGGGCGTAACAGTTCAATCTGTACTTCTTCCCCGGCTCCCACTCCTTCAGAACCAGCTTTCAGGGTGAGGATACCATCGGCACGAACCAGAGACATTACAGCCCCTGCACCCTTTCCGGCAGGTGTTGCCATCAGCTCATCCCCTACCTGACCAAGAGTAATACGTACAAATTCATCAACCCCCATGGCTGAATGCATGGGACGGGACATGCGGGCCGTGGCCCACTGTGCGGCAGGCATTTTCATGTTCATAAAATCATAGATCATTTCATGGACAAAGAGGCGCATGGTGAGGATGGCTGAGACGGGATATCCGGGTAAACCAATGACCGGGGTATTATCCACAATTGCCAGAATCACCGGTTTGCCGGGCTTGGTGGCAACACCATGGACAATCACTTCGCCAAGTTCTGCGAGTACCGTTGAGGTGTAGTCACGGGTACCGGCAGATGCTCCGGCATTCGTGATCACAATATCATTCTCTTTTACAGCCTCACGTATGGCCTTGCGGAGCTTTTCTTTGTCATCGGAAACAGGCTTGGCCCCTGTGGCCTTTGCTCCCCATTCATTGAGGGTGCCGGCAAGAATACGGGAGTTAAATTCAATGATCTGTCCGGGAGCCGGAGCAGTGCCAGGCTGAATAAGCTCGGATCCCGTGGGAATAACCAGGACCTGGGGTGCAACTTTTACAAGTACCTTGGTGACTCCGGTGGCCAGCATGGCACCCTGATCGATGGGACGGATCGTGTGGCCCTCCGGCAGGATCAGTTCCGTTGCCACAATATCTTCACCAATGGTACGGACATGTTGCCAGGGTGTCGCGGGAATAGCCAGTTCCACCTCATCTTCAGTCACATAGTGAACATCCTCTATCATCACCACCGCATCAAATTCCTGCGGAAGATTGTTGCCGGTATTTACCGCTGCGAACTGCTTGGCCCCCAGGCGAACAGGTGCTGCATCGCAGGCGGAAGCAAGGTCTGCAAAGTGGACAGCAATACCGTCCATGGCCGCAGCATTATAGGCAGGAGAAGAGTGGGCTGCAAACACAGGAGCCCCGGTGATCTGGCCAAGTGCCTGCTCTACTTTGATTTCTGCTGCTTTGGCTCCGTGTGAAAAATCTATTTTTTTCAGCGCGTTATGCCACTTTTCTTTTGCCTCCTGGAGAGGCATGTTTTTTATATAGATGTCTTTTTGTGTCATGAGAGAAGATGTACCTCTACTAGAGTACCTTTGTTGAGTCCCTGAGATTGCTCATCAATAAGGAAATATCCATGGGCACGGGAGAGAGTGGAGATAGATCCTGATTTTCCCAGAACCGGAGTGGCAAGGGGCAGGGTGTTTTCCTGTTTCTGTAGCTGAACGCGAACAAGATCAAGTCTTCCGGCAGACGAGTTGATATTTCTATCGATGATTGCGGTGATTGATGGCATCAGGCTGTTGCCGGGTGATGCAATGCCCGCAAAGTGTCGTATTGCCGGATCAACAAATAACTCAAAGCAAACCATCGCCGAGACAGGATGTCCCGGCAGACCAAAAATTGCTGTTCCATGACTGAGCCCAATAATAACAGGTTTACCAGGTTTAAGGGCCACACCATGCACAAGGATACCGGGGTTGCCAAGTTTTTCTATGACCCGCTCTCCCAGATCCCGCATACCAACAGAGCTGCCGCCTGAAAAGAGCACCACGTTGTTTTCATTGGCGGCCCGTGTCAGGGTTGCAAAAAATGTCTCCTCACTGTCAGAGACTATACCGTAATCGGTGACTTCAGCCCCTAGGCGTTTGCATGCCGCAGCCAGGGTGATCCCGTTAATATCCCGAATTTTTCCGGGCGGTGGCGATTCGGACCAGGGCACAATTTCATCGCCGGTGGAGAGGATGCCAACCTTTGGCCGCCTATACACTTCAACCTTTGCAATCCCCAGTCCTGCCAACAATCCAAGATCCTGAGGGCGGAGCAGATGGCCCTTTGGGAGTGCCGGTTTGCCTTTCTCAATATCTTCGCCGCGGTTGATCAGGTTGATGCCTACCCCCACACTTTTGACCACCTCTATCATCCTGTCGTCAACGGGAATGGTGTGCTCAAACATCATGACCGCATCACTGCCCTTTGGAAGCAGACCGCCGGTGGCAATGCGAAAACATTTTCCCTGGAGCACTTCGCCCGTTGGCATCTGGCCCATGGCAACGTCTCCATCGATTTCCAGATAACAGGGCATGGAACTGCTCGCGCCAAAGGTATCCGCTGCCCGCACTGCAAAGCCATCCATGGTGGAACGCGGATGAGTCGGGAGATTTTCGGGTGAGAGGATGTCTTTGCCAAGAACACGATCCAGTGCATCCGACAGTGAGCAGCTTTCTGTCTCGACGGAACTGTTTGCCAAGGCATCGAGGAGGATAGCTTTAGCCTCTGCAACGAGCGTGAGACTCACTCGGCCAAGCATGTCTTTTAGTCCATCAGCTGCCATGAGTGCCCCGGATTGTAAGAGTAATCATTTCTTCGGTTTTAAGGAGACTGGTCACCGTGTTGGGAGTAATATCCTCGCCATTTATTGTGACTTCGTGAATGTTTGCAAGCAGCGGTGGCCTATAATCAAGAAATTTCCCAAGAGCTGAGGCCACGATAACACAGCTTTTTTCTAAGATTTCCACACCTCTTTCCACTGCAATTAGGTTGAATAACTTGAGACGAACATGGACGGGTGTCTCATTGCTCCCTGCCCCGGAAAGCTCAGTTGCAGTTTTCGTGCGAAGCGATGCATGGACTCCGCCTTTACGAAATATTGCCCCGGCAAGACCGGGCATTGCAGCGGAAACGGCAAGTACAACATGCTCTCCAAAGAGTTGCTGCTTAAGGCTATCGGCGGGCAGCCCATTTAAGAAAATAGTCTGAACCCTGGTTGTTACATATTCTACAGAGAAGCCGGGGAGAGCGAAAAGGAGCTTACCTATACTTGTTCCCTGATCCACCACCAGATATATGCCACTCTGAAGTAATGTGGTAAATCGGGGTAGTGATTCACTCGCAACGGCAAGACTGACCTGTTTCATTGGTAGCACTCACATTTGTTGAACATAATTATCATACTTGGCAAAATAGATCTCTGTCAGGGTAAGAAAACCGGTGACAATCAGTGGCCCGTAAATAATGCCCAATACCCCATAAACACTGAGTCCTCCAAGTATGGAGAGAAATACCAGCAGGGTGTGCATCTGCACTTCATTTCCAACCATTTTGGGTTTTACCAGGTATTCGATAGTAAAAGAAAGGGTGAGGTAGAAGAAAAAGAGAAAAATACCTTTTCCAATACTACCGTTCACCATAAGGATCAGGGCCGTTGGTATCATAACAAGGCCAATGCCGAAGATGGGAAGAAACGCGAGGATTGCCATGATTCCACCCCAGAGGAGTGGGGAGT
This sequence comes from uncultured Desulfocapsa sp., assembly GCA_964538055.1. Taxonomy (GTDB): domain Bacteria; phylum Desulfobacterota; class Desulfobulbia; order Desulfobulbales; family Desulfocapsaceae; genus Desulfocapsa. Next base: position 7,717 of record CAZIDU010000109.1, read on the forward strand.
TGAGGCCAAGGATGGAAAAGACGACACCACCCAGTATACCCTGAATCAGGCCGCAGATGCCATTTCCTTTGAGTATGGCATTGGCAATTACTTCAAATTTGTCAAGGAGTAATCGGTCTTCGTCGTCCGGGAGTGGCGATACTGCAATAACAAATTTGATTAATTTGTCCTGGTCGATGAGAAGAAAAAAGATGACCAGGATCATCATAAAAAACAGGAAGATAAACTGAAGGATATTTGCAGCCCAGGAACTCGCCTGATTATAAATAAAGAGTCCTGCCATCTTAGCAATGTACGAAAACATTGAGGTGAGCTGGGCCGGTTCAAAATTAAAGCCAAAGTCTTTCAGGTAGGTCTGAAATTGTAGAATGAGTGGACTGTCCTGCATAAAAATCTGAAGCTTCATCCCCACCTGGGTGCTGCGACCCCAGTGATAAAGGCCCAATGCTTCACTGGATAGGGCTCCAACAAAGAAGAGGAGCGGGATAAAAACAATGACTATTATGAGGAGGCAGGTGAGAATTGATGCCCCCGTTTCAGGTATTTTTGTAGCGAGGATTCTGTATACGGGTCGAAAAATATTGGTGAGAAGAAAGGAAAGCACCAGGATGGACCAAAAGGGCCAGAGGATGTGACCAAGAAAAAGGATGGAGACAAGGAAAGTCAACAGGAAATACCAGATTCTCATGGAATTTGGTCTGCTATCCAATTTTACAGGTGGCGTGGAGTGTTCACTCATTTCATTCTTCTCTCTGTTACGCCTCTGCTGCTGGAGCAGGAAAATGTTGCAATTTTCACGGAGTTGAGTACGTTTATGTCCTTTTCGGAGAATACTGTTTGTGCAGTATTCTCCAATTATCTTGTAATTATCATTCACTATATAATGGACTGCGGTTGTTTTAAAGAGAAACCGTAAAAGGGGCTCATCATGTGGGAAAATTTAGATATATCGGTGGTCAGATGTGACGCCGAAAAACAAAAGGATAAGCCGGATCAGAAGAATCTTGGATTCGGCAACTTTTTCACCGATCATATGTTTCTTATGAAATGGGATAGGGAGAACGGCTGGCATGATGCTGAAATCTGCCCCTACAAGAACTTCAGTATGGATCCCGCCGCCATGGTTTATCACTATGGCCAGGCGATTTTCGAAGGTTTGAAAGCCTATAAAGGGGAAGATAACCAGATATTTATGTTCCGGCCCGAAGATAATTTGGAGCGTATGAACAGTTCGGCACTTCGTATGTGTATGCCGCGTATCCCTGTGGAAAAGGTGCTGAAGGGAATTAAAGCTCTGGTCTATCTTGATCGGGACTGGATTCCAAGTGGTGAAGGCGCAACACTCTATCTGCGTCCAACCATGATTGCTGTTGAACCGGCACTCGGTGTGCGGCCATCCGGCCAGTACTATTTCTTTGTTATTATGTCACCTGTTGGTGCCTACTATGCCGAAGGTTTTAACCCCACTAAAATCTGGGTGACGGATAAATATGTTCGTGCCGTCAAGGGTGGTGTGGGACATGTAAAAACTGCAGGAAATTATGCGGCATCTATAATGGCTGCCGAAGAGGCTCATAAGGCCGGCTACACGCAGGTGCTCTGGCTCGACGCCTGTGAACGTAAGTATATAGAAGAAGTTGGAACTTCAAACATCTTCTTTAGGATTGGCGATGACCTGATTACTCCGCCTCTTAACGGGTCCATTCTTGGCGGCATTACCCGTGATTCTGTTATTCAGCTGGCCAGAAGCTGGGATGTTAATGTAGTAGAAAAACAGATCACCATAGACGAACTACTGGCTGCAATAGAAGATGGCAGTTTAAGGGAAGCCTTTGGATCCGGAACTGCGGCAGTGATCGCACCCATTGGAGAGCTTTGCTACCAGGATAGGAAGTATGTGGTGGCAGACGGCAATACCGGTGAATTATCCCAGCGCCTTTTCGATGAGCTGCAAGCCATTCAAAACGGTAAACAGGATGATCCTTTTAAGTGGGTCGTTCGGGTAGGGTAGTCCTTTTCCTGCCTATCGCGTGAGTCACGCAAAATAATCACATAAATTCAAAAACTTGGGGCGAATACTTTTTTTTTAGTATTCGCCCCTTGATTTTAAAAAAAGCAAACCTATAGTTTTGCGCAGTTCGATAACAACTGGTATTTAACCAAAGTATTAATCAAAGCTTGTGGAATGGGACGTTAGTTCCCAATATTTATAAGCAACCATACGTTTTACAGGAGGAAGTAAATGAAAATTCGTCCATTAAATGACCGTCTCCTTGTTAAGAGACTTCAGGAAGAAGCAGTGACAGCAGGTGGTATCATCATTCCAGATAGTGCCAAAGAGAAACCAGCTGAAGGTGAAGTTGTAGCCGTTGGACCAGGAAAAGTTGCCGATAACGGTGAGCGTGTTGCCCTGCAGGTAAAAGAGGGAGACATGGTTCTCTTTTCAAAATATGGCGGAACCGATGTGAAGCTTGATGGTGAGGACTTCCTTATCATGCGTGAAGAAGACATCCTTGGAATCGTAGAAAAATAACGAATACTGTCTGTCAATACCCTATATAGGAGACTAAAATCATGGCTGGAAAAGATATAAAATACGGAGTAAAGGCACGCGAGTCTATTCTCGCTGGTGTCAATACTCTTGCTGATGCTGTAAAAGTTACACTCGGTCCCAAGGGCCGTAACGTTCTGATTGAGAAGTCTTTCGGCGCACCTACCATCACAAAAGATGGTGTGACTGTTGCTAAAGAAGTCGAGGTTACGGACAAAGTTGAGAACATGGGCGCACAGATGGTTCGCGAAGTTGCTTCCAAGACCTCTGATGTTGCTGGTGATGGTACTACCACCGCCACCGTTCTTGCTCAGGCTATCTACCGTGAAGGTGTAAAGCTTGTTGCAGCTGGCGGAAACCCAATGGAAATCAAACGTGGAATCGACAAGTCTGTTGCTGTCGTTGTCGCGGAACTTAAGACGATTGCTAAGCCAACCAAAGAGCAGTCAGAAATTGCTCAGGTAGGAACCATCTCAGCAAACAGTGATGCTACCATTGGTGCAATTATTGCTGAAGCCATGGACAAAGTTGGTAAAGAGGGTGTTATCACCGTTGAAGAAGCCAAGTCTATGGACACCACTCTCGATGTTGTTGAGGGTATGCAGTTTGATCGCGGTTATCTTTCTCCCTACTTTGTAACTGACGCCGATCGTATGGAAGTGAATATGGAAGATCCTTACTTTCTCCTTGTTGAGAAAAAAGTATCTAACATGAAAGACCTTCTCCCAGTACTCGAAGCAGTAGCCAAGATGGGTAAGGGACTGTTCATCATTGCTGAAGATGTTGATGGTGAGGCGCTTGCCACACTGGTTGTCAATAAACTTCGCGGCACCCTTAATATCGCAGCTGTTAAAGCTCCCGGTTTTGGCGATCGCAGAAAAGCAATGCTTGAAGATATCGCGATTCTTACCGGTGGCCAGGTTATCACCGAAGACCTCGGCATCAAGCTTGAGAATGTAACCATCAACGATCTTGGTACCGCCAAGCGTGTTGTTGTTGATAAAGACAATACCACCATCATCGATGGCGCTGGAGCAACCGATCAGCTCGAAGCTCGTGTTAAGCAGATTCGTACTCAGATCGAGGCTTCTACTTCTGACTATGACAGTGAGAAACTTCAGGAGCGTCTTGCCAAACTGATCGGCGGTGTTGCCGTGATCAATGTTGGTGCTGCTACTGAAATCGAAATGAAAGAGAAAAAAGCCCGTGTTGAAGATGCACTGAATTCAACTCGTGCAGCCGTTGAAGAAGGCGTTGTTCCCGGAGGCGGAGTTGCATATATCCGTTGCCTCGAAGCTCTTGCTGCTTTGTCTCTTGAAGGCGAGCAGGAACTTGGTAAAAAGATCCTTCTTCGTGCACTCGAAGAGCCCGTTCGTCAGATTGCAAGCAATGCAGGCTGCGAAGGCTCCGTTGTTGTTGAGCATGTGAAGGGCCTTAAGGGTGCTAACGGATTCAACGCTGCAAGCGAAGAGTACGAAGACCTCATCGCTGCTGGTGTTATTGATCCTGCTAAAGTTACCCGTACTGCACTGCAGAACGCTGCTTCTGTTTCAGGAATGCTTCTGACCACAGAGTGTGTTATTGCTGATTCTCCTGATGATAGCGATGGCGGCGGAATGCCTGGCATGCCTCCAGGTGGAATGGGTGGAATGGGCGGAATGGGCGGAATGGGCGGAATGATGTAATTTCCCCTGCTCAGTCTTTTCTGAACAGTTAAGAAGTACAAAAGAGGGCCTTCTTTGTGAGGCCCTTTTTGGGTCACTCTTTTTGATATCGAAAAAAGTTGACAGCTGAGGACGAATAAGGTAAATATTTTCGTCTTCACATATTGGCGATGTAGCTCAGATGGTTAGAGCATACGGCTCATATCCGTAGTGTCCGGGGTTCAATTCCCTGCATCGCCACCATAGTTGAAAAAGCCCGATGAATATTTCTAAATATTCATCGGGCTTTTTTGTTTTTAGGTCACTAAGATAAAAAATGGGGTTACGTTCACCGTTTTTTTCAAAATCAAATAGTTCCGTCTCTATTTTCCCCATTTTCTCGGAAACCTTTTTCGATTGTCAGTGCAATGAAACAAAAATGAGCCAGAAAAACTACTCTCCACCATACAGCATCACTCCTCAAATATTGAAATTCGTTGAGCAGATAGGTGAATGTCTGGGCAGGTTAGATGTCGTTGCACCAGCACTGGTTACACCGTATCTTCGTAGAACAAATCGCATTAAGACGATTCAAGCTTCATTGGAAATCGAGGGCAATACCCTGAATCTAGAGCAGGTTACTGCGGTACTGGATGGTAAACGGATTCTTGGCTCCATGCGTGAGGTGCAGGAAGTACGTAATGCATTTCAAACCTATGAAAAACTTGATAGCTTGAACCCGTTAGAAATAAAAGATCTCTGTGCTGCCCATGAAGAAATGATGTATGGCCTGGATGAAAACCCTGGGCACTTTCGGAGCGGCAGTGTTGGAATACAACGCGGTGCTGATATCGTGCATATTGCACCACCTGCAGAACGAATTCCACAGCTTATGAAAGATCTGCTTGGCTGGCTTTCCATCACTGATGAGCATTTGCTTATTGCCAGTTCGGTGTTTCATTATGAATTTGAGTTTATACATCCATTCATGGATGGCAATGGTCGTTTAGGTCGCCTCTGGCAAACGCTCATCTTAAGCCATTGGAAACCGGTTTTTACGTTGCTACCCATTGAAAGTATCATTCGGGACCAACAGAAGGAGTATTATGCAGCTCTCAGAGGGTCTGATAATAGTGGCGACAGCACATTGTTCGTTGAGTTTATGCTGCAGGCACTTTTAGATGGCCTTAAAGATAACTTGTCTTTGACCGACCAAGTTACCGACCAAGTTACCGACCAAGTTAAAAGAATAGTTCAGGCTCTCGCTTCACGGCCCAAAAAGGCTTTGGTACTTATGAAGGAGTTCGGCCTGTCACACCGCCAGACATTTAGAGAAAATTATCTAAGACCTGCTCTCCATGCCGGTTTCATTAAGATGACCCATCCGGATAAACCGCAGAGTCGAAATCAGCAGTATCGTTTAACTTCCAAAGGAAGAGGGCTTCTTTCGTGATGCCACTTATTTTACGATAATGCGTTATTCTAAGATAACGGTTCATTTGATTTGAATTTGGTGGGCTTAATTTTTGGCACTGGTACATTGTTTTAGCACCAGCTGGTACATTGAAAGAAAAATATAAATTAATTAATGTTAACAAAACAGTACGTTGGCTGTTGGCGAGTGCTGGCATCTCCCTCCCTGCATCGCCACCAAAAGTTGAAAAAGCCCGATAAAATGAATTTTGAGGATGAATAGTTGCGTCAATCATTACTAACGGAGCTGATATGGACACTGTTGAAATAAAAACAATGAATACAGTAGAGCTCCTTCAGGCCATGGAAATGATTTGGAATTCTTTGTTGAATGATGAGGTTGAAGACACGTCGCCAGGCTGGCATCGCGGAGTTATCCAAGAACGAATAGCCCAAATAGATAGTGGTGGTGTTAACTTTTTCTCTCTTCAGGAATTATAAAGGCACGGTAATCACTGTGATGGCAACTGTTCGGATTTTCCGAATAGTTTAGTTCGAAGGATCAGTCAGTGTTGGCCGTAATCTGAATATGATTATTTCTGGCGTCTATTAGTCATCAGTATGTTTTTACTTGTGATTTTGCTCAATTGTGGTATGTGTGGGTGTCTGTCTCGTGAAAATCCTAAGCAATTATACCCCTTATGCCGATCAAACCTGGACTCTATGAGCAAATTGTAACCGCTGCCTTGCGGCAGGAGTTGGGTCAGATAAAGCAACTTCTCTTCTGTAAATTCGACTATTCCTTTCGGGATTATCAGCT
>CAZIDU010000110.1:0-14140 GCA_964538055.1 uncultured Desulfocapsa sp.
GTTTCCTACCAGCTTATTCGTTATGCAATTCCGGCTCAAACTCAATTTCGGTGAAGAGTTACTCGGCGTGAATCCTTTTTTATCTATAAATGAAGTTGTTCAGTATTGCTTCGAGTACACCTCCACCGACGGCCATGGCCTTATCCGATGCAGTTGTACAAAACGTAACCTTCCCACGGGGATCAATATCGCCAAGCTTTGTCCCTCTGTCCACCGGAGTGGCTGAGCGCAACAGGCCTCGTATTACCCCGGATATATTTGCGCAGACCGGAGAGGAGTCAACCTTTGCCATACATTGTCCCTCCTCCACTGTATCACCGATATTACAGCCTGTCGTAAATATTCCTGGATTTGGTGCCCGCAGTAAACGTTCAGTGCTGTAGCCGCCTATGTTTCCAGGGATTCCCGTATCGGGGGCTGCACCGCCATCCCAGATAACTCTTCCCAGATGATGTCCCCGCTGGGTTTCGATTACACAGTCCACATCCCTTCCAGCTGAAAAACCGGGCCCGAGGCCGATAACAAGTTCAGCGTCATCAATGGTGGTACCGAGATTCCGCTTGGCTATGATAGCATCGATCACGATATCGGGCCGGAGTTTCCGGATGCTTTCTCCCGCCGGATCTACCACGATTGGAATGGTCGTATCCGATGGCCATTGCCCAAGCATCTCAACATCATCAATACGCCTTGCTGTTATACCTTCAATAGAAACTTTCCCGATATTAATTGCTTCTGAAAAAGAGACAAGACGACGAACCGCAAGGGGATGTTCCGTTTCAAGGAGCAGTAAACGCCTGAATCCTGAACGATACAGCCTGAGTGCCACACCCGTTGCCAGGTCTCCGGCACCCCGCACTACAATCTTTAAATCGGCAAAATTATTCATAAATGTGGTACTCTATCCGTCATTCCGGTGAAGGCGAAAATGAGACGGCACGCCCCCTCCTGTCCATCAAACAAAAGGGCTTCTTCCATCAAGTAAATTAAATAGAATTGCCGCTTCGGCCACTCTCCGTATTTTTTTATTCTTCACATCTGCTTTCAATTCAACATTTGATGCTTCTAATGATTGTTTAGCAAGGCTAAGCGTTACTTCGGCATCTTCAAAAAGAAATGTTTCACCCTTATCAGTGAGAGTGCCCTTTTTACCAGCCGTCATAATTTGCATTATACCTGGTTCTGCCATTAAAAAGCCTTCTCCGTGTGCCTCAAGACTTGCAACGGAAAGGTGGACATGAGATTTAGCAAAATAGGGTGCACCACTCGTTGGACAAAAGGTCCTACAATTTCCGCACTCATTGCATAGATCAGGAATATTTATAATTTGATACGCCTGAGTAAGTTTAATCTTTCCACTGGTCAGAATGGTGCCATCTGCAAGAATACTCTGCAAAGGATACGTTACCGGGGCAGCTTTCAAAGCAACATTTGCCCTGTTAGGACAAACCGTCACACAGATATTGCAGACAAGATCACATTGCAGACAACGGGAGGCCTCAGCCATTGCGTCTTCTTTTGTCAGAGTTTCTACATAAAGATTAAAGTTCAAACGTTCTTCTGGGTCTGATTTTTGAATTTTTGCACCAAATTTTCGGGTTGCATTTTGCTTTCGTAGCCGAGTCAAGTCCAGTTTACGGTCATCAGCCGGTGCGATAGTAACCTTTGGCGAAAACCCAGATGCGGCTACGATGGATTCGGTTACCCGAATACCATGACCAATAGCGTTAATAAGCGAAGAAGTGTCAACCACATCTCCTCCTGCAAGCACAAAGGGCAGGGTTGATCGAAGGGACTTTCTATCAACACTGAGTTCTCCTTCGGGGAGAAAATTCAGTTTCACTTGCTGACCAATAGCGAGAACGATGCTATCGGTTTTGATGATATAATTTTCGCCTTCAACCTTGACGGGACTGCGACGACCCGATTTATTGGGGGCACCAAGTTTCATTGTAGCTACTTCAAGACCGGCACCCCTGCCATCAGTTACATGGACAGCCTCAGGACCGGCCAATTCAACGACACACACACCCTCTTCAATGGCAGCAATAATTTCCATATGGTCAGCCGGCATCTGTTTACGGGTACGCCAGTAGACAATGGAGACCTCACCGTCTGTGCCAACCAGACGTTTTGCAGTACGCGCCGCATCCATGGCCGGATTACCAGCACCGATAATGACTATTTTGCTCCCTATATCAGTGGACTTCCCCTGCCGAACATCACTCAAAAAGTCAAGATGATCAATCACTCCTGTAGCATCTGCACCCGGAATATTTAAGCTGGTTCCAACTTGAGCCCCGATTGCAATATAGACAAAATCATGAGAGTTACGGAGCTTTGCAAACTTCTCTTTATCAACATTCACGCCCGTGTGCAGGCGGGCACCGAGTGCAAGAATACGATCAATATCTTTTTTCAGACTGTCATCATCGAGCCGAAAAGCAGGAATAGCATCGGAAGCCATACCTCCAGCGAACTCTTTGGATTCGTACAGATCAACCTGAAAGCCCTCAAGGGTTAGAAAGAATGCCGCAGAAAGTCCCGATGGCCCGGCACCGATAATAGCGACAGTTTTTCCGTTATCTGCCCCGGGGATGAGTTTAATATCTTCTTTCTGATTCTGGGCAATAAAGCGTTTAATTTCCCGTATAAGCACAGGCGAATCGTAATTTAATCTGGTGCATTTATCCTGACAGGGGTGATCACAGGCCATGCCCTGCATGTTGGGGAAGGGATTGGTTGCAAGGATGGTTTTGTAGGCATTTTCAAAATCTCCACGAGCCGTATAATCCATATAACGCGGTACATCCTGAGAGGCTCCGCAACTAGTCACACATGGAGCACCTGCACAGTCAAATTTCAGCAAAGGACGTTTGGTTTTAACATTTTGATACGGGAACAGATCTTTACCGTAATTGCCGGCATCAACAACGGTTGCAGCATAGTTTTTCAAATTGCTAAGGCCAGCAGCAACTTTGTCATCTATTCCTGCCCAATCGCAAACCAGTTGTTCAAGCGAGCTCGCACCAACTTCCTTCATCCCATCAAGCACAGTTTCCGCATACTGCGACACACGAGCATAGCCACCAGGTTTAAGAATATCTGAACAAACAGTAATGGGTGCCATGCCACAGGTCAGGGTTTCAAAGACATTAAAGTTGTCGATACCTGCACAGAAAGAGACATCGAGCTTTCCATCAAACTCTTCCTGTAAACACGCAGCAAGGTTTATGCTGATCGGATGCAGTGCCCGGCCGGACATATAGCACATCCCCTCGGTCTTAGGCAGTTTCTGATCAATATTGGTGGTTTCAAGGGTGTTTGTCAGTTTGATGTTAAATTCAACGCCCTTCGTCTTAGCGGAATCAAGCAGAGACCGTATCAAGGTAATGGCATCGGGATATTTTAAATCGTGATCAAAGGCGAGATCCGGGACATCAATTTCAAACTTCAATTGATTATTCAGGATATCTCGTAAACGCTCTGGCCCAAGCAAGGTGGGATTCAGTTTAATGGTGGTGTGATAGCCCCGCTCTTCAATAAAATAACGGGCGATCTTTTCTATTTCATCAGGAGGGCAACCGTGCATTGTGGAAATGGTGAGATTGTCGGATATCTTGCTGGGAATATTTAATTCTTTAATACGGGGGTAGATATCAGCAATTTTTTCTATCTTTTCAGCAAGCTCTTTTGAGCAATCTTCCATACGATCAAAAAAACGCTGCACCGTGGGACTGTGAATACCCTTTAATTCATAACCGGCACTCATATTAAAGATAAAACCGGCTTCATCTCCACTAAAACCAAATTTATCTTTTAAAATATAGAGCAGAATAAAAGCATTCAAATACTCATTGAATGATTCATCAAGCTTCAACTCTTGAGACCACTCGCAGTTATACCCCTCATCGGTCATATCAATACAGGGCTTGGTCACGTCTAGCTCATCAAGCACCTGGATAGTTTTAAGTTCAATATAGCGACTCCCAGTAAGCCAGGCCACGACAATGTTCTGGGCCATCTGGGTGTGAGGGCCGGACGCTACACCAAGGGGAGTTTCCAGGAGTTCCCCATAGCGACTCATGCGAAAGGGATCGGTTGGACTGGGAGTGAAAAATTGTTCTTTACCAATACCGAATATTTCGTTTCGTTCTTTAAGATCGCTAAGAATCCATTTGAGAAGAACATCAATATCTGTGCAGAAAAAGAGGTCTTTTTTCATTTAATTTTTTACTCCTGTATTATTTTACTTGTCGCTTTATATATTGTCCGAATCCTTTTGAACCGAGAAGTTTTCCATCACGAACCAGAACTTCTCCCCGAAGCATAACTGTTTTGGGCCAACCCTTTACACGCATTCCTGCAAAAGGGGTGTAGTCCACATGCTGATGTAATAATTCCGTGCTGATAATTTTCTCTTCTTCCGGGTCAAGGATCATAAGATCAGCGTCCGACCCAATAGCAATGGTGCCTTTTTGTGGAGCCAATCCCATGATACGGGCAGGATTTGTGGCAACAAGCTGAACAAAGCGGTTCAGATCAATTCGATTTTTTAACACGCCCTCTGAAAAAAGAAGAGGCACACGGGTTTCAACACCAGGGATGCCACCGGGAGCTTTAAAAATATCCGTTTTCCCATTTTTCAGTTTTTGCGCAAAAGAAAATGAACAATGATCGGTTGCTACTACATCGATTGTTCCATCGGCAAGACCTTCCCACAAAGCATCGCAATCCTTTTGTGTTCTAAGCGGTGGAGACATTATATATTGCAAGCCTTTATTATCCGCTTCTTCGTAGCAGTTTTCCGTAAGACTCAGATATTGCGAACAGGTTTCAGCATAGACCGGAAACCCATTTTTTCTGGCTTCTCGAATGACCTCAAGCCCTGAGGCAGTGGAAAGATGGACAATATAGATAGGCGCATTACCAGCTGCCCGGGAAAGAGCAATGAGTCTGTTAACGGCTTCAGCCTCGGAATAATCCGGTCGACTTTTGGGATGATTTGCAGGATTTGCAATATCACCCCTAGCCCTTAACTCTTGTGTTAACTCGCCTATTATTGCGTGGTTTTCTGCGTGAAACGCTGTCAGCCCGCCAGCTGCATGTGTAGCTTTCATTACTTTAATAATGTCAGCATCACCAAGGCGGCTGCCATAGGTAAGATAAACCTTCAGGCTTGAAATCCCGGTTGCCGTTAAATCTTTGATCGCAGAAAGCACATGCTCATCAACATGCTGCACAACACCGTGAAACCCGTAATCAACGACCATCTCATCTTTGGCCTGATCACGATACAGATCTATTTGATGGTTCAATTTGCAGTAGGCAGGCCCAAAGCCAGGATGCTCCACAATACAGGTGGTACCGCCATGGGCAGCAGCCACAGAACCGTGATAGAAGACATCACTGACCTTTTCCTGGCCAACACTCAGGTTTAAATGAGTATGAACATCGATGGCACCGGGCATGACATAACAGCCCGTTGCGTCAATAATATCATGGCCAACTGTTCGATCAATATTTTCACCGATGGCAACAATACTTCCATTTTCAATCAGAATATCTGATTGAAGAGTTTTGGTGGCTGTCACCACCGTACCGCCTGCCACCAATGTAGTCATATTTACTCGCTCAATTTTTTCCAGAGACGTTTGCCCTGTTCTCGTGCGTAGGAAAGTATTTCTTCTTCATCCACAAGTGTTGATTTCCGATCCTCCATGATCACCCGACCCTGTGCAATAACTGTGTTTACATGAAGGGCTTCCAAACCAAAGAGAAAGTGGCCATAGAAATTTTCATCGTTTACTTCGGTAGGAGTATCGTAGTCCAGAATAACAAGGTTGTTCAGGTCATCGCCGATTCCTTCGAATTGACCGAGATAGTTATGAACATTGCGAAAGCGACGATACACTTCATCATATCCAACACCACCAGTGGTGGAACAGGCAAGATGATGAGCCTTGGCGGATCGTAGCATATCATTATGCATACCGTCTGTGCCCAGCATGATGTTGTTCAGCCAGTCATAGTCAGTCAGTCCGACATTATTATTTTGGTTGGATTCAACATTAGAAACGACCCATACCGGAGAATCTGCAATGATTTTTCGCTCGGTATCATTGCAATGCAGGCAGTGGCCAAGGATGGTTTTGGAGCTCTCAAGCCCCCCAAGATCCCGAAGCCGTTCTGCAACCCGTTTGTTGTATGTTTTTTCACAATGCACTTCATCGGCGCTATCTTCTGCAACATGGATATGGAGGCCGGTGTCGTATTTTCTGGCAAGGTTTACGGATTTTTGAAAGAGATCATCGCCCACTGTAAAAGAGGCATGGAGACCAATAAGACCGGGACGACCGGAAGCCAGATAGGACTCATGCTCGGCAAGACTTTTTTCAGCAAGCTCAGCACCATTTCTATCGGAGGACTCGTGACACATAAGATGGCCTATTCCGCATTTTTCAAAAGCACTGGCAACGGTTTCCAGACTGCCCTCAACATGCATGGGGGATGCATGATGATCGATACAGAATGTTACACCACGACGAGCCATCTGCAGGGCAGCACCCAAGGCACTGGCCTCAACCATATCCCTGTCTAGCCGTTTATCAACCCGCCACCACACATATTCAAGAATTTCTGGGAAATTGGTGGGGATTTGAGGAGGTGCCGGCATTCCCCTACAGAGGGCAGAATAAATATGGTGATGCCCACAACCAAAGGAGCGGGTCACAAAGCGGCCCTTACAGTCGATTACCCGATCACCATCCTTGCGCTCTCCTGCCGGGGGGATCGCATCTATTAGACTCACGCCACCACTTGCCCCTTCTTCTACTGCAAGATGGGTGGATGTAACACTAAGAGTCTTAGAATCAATGTATTGACTATTTTGAAGATAGAGAGTCATGAAATTGCTCCTGTCTATTTCTTTTCGATGGCCTCAAGAGGCAGAGAGTAACGGCGTTTTCCATCATAATCGCAAAAGGCATTGGCAATGGCTGGAGCAGTTGCAATACAACCAATCTCCCCCACACCTTTTGCTCCAAATGGTCCTTCCGGATCATCGGATTCCACGCCAATAACCTCGATCTCCGGAAGATTATTCATCTTGGGGATACCAAGTGCTCTATACTTCTCCGAAGTCAGTTGGCCATCCTGAAGAGGCACTTTTTCAGTGAGAGCATAGCCCACCCCCATGGCCACACCGCCCTCGATCTGACCCTGGAACAGTTTGGGATTGAGGATTTTTCCGGCATCATGGGAGGCGATTATTTTTTCAAGTTTGCCGTCCCCGTCAAGAATGGCAAGGTTAGTGGCATAGCCATAGGAAATATGGGATATTATTTCACCGGGCTTTCCATCCGCCTGGGTGTAATCGCAGAGGAATTGACCCGTATAGGTTTTCCCGGCAAGCTCCTCAAGGGATTTTTCTTTGAGGTCCTCTTTTAGGCTCTTTGCGGCATCAATAATAGCACGGCCAAGGAGCAGAGTTCCACGGCTTGCAGTGGTAGGACCGCCAATGGCACCGGATGCAGTGGTGACAAATGGAGTAATCAGATCAATATCCGTGATCCCCGTTACCTCACACAGGGCCTGCCTGGCGATGGTATGAACTCCCTGTCCCATCTCCGTCCAGCCATGATGCAGGGTAATCTTACCACCCTCATGAATTTCGATAATAACCTTGCTTAGCTCGGGAATACCATTTCCCACGCCGCAATTTTTGACAGCACAGGTAAGTCCCTTGTATTCGGCCTTATCATAGGCATCTTTAATACTCAGCAATGTTTCCTTCAGTCCCACGCTTGCAGTGAGCACCTGTCCCGGGGCCAGCATTCTGCCGATATCAAGGGCATTGTCATAGCGAAACTGCCAACGATCCAAGCTCCCCTTGCGACACAACTCATCGATAAGACTTTCAAGGGCGAAGGTAGCCTGATTGACCCCAAATCCCCGCATGGCACCACAGGGAATATTGTTGGTATAGACCGATCGCGCCTCAATATCAACGGCTTCAAAGTGATATCCGCCAGAGGCGTGAGTTCCGGCACGATCCATAACCGGACCGCCAACGGAGGCATACGCGCCGGTGTCTCCAATAATTCTGGCATGTAGCGCAGTAAGCATCCCTTTTTCGTCACAACCGATTTCATAGTCCATACTGGTTGGATGGCGCTTGGGATGCATGCGGATGGATTGCGGTCGGGTGAGTTTGTATTTTACAGGAGTGTGGAGCAGGTGGCAGGCAAGGGCAGCATGGCCCTGTACCGTCATATCTTCCTTACCGCCAAAGGCACCGCCGCAGTCAACAATTTCGACTTCGACCTGATCCTCCGAAAGAGCAAGTTGATGGGCGATTTCATCACGTTCACGGTACGGCCCCTGGCTCTGGGAAAACACTTTTATCCCATTCTCTTTGGGAATAACAACACAGCATTCCATTTCAAGGAATCCGTGGTCAATGGTTGGGGTTGTATAGGTTCCTTTTGCAGTAAAAGCTGATCCTGCAAGCAGTCCTGCGGTATCCCCACGTTTTATGATTTTTTCACCAAGAAGATTACCGCTTTCATGGATCTTGATCGGACTTTCAAGGGCCTTCAGCATGTCGGTAAGTGGTTCAAGAACCTCATACTCAACTGCAATAAATTCTACGGCTGCTCTTGCCTGGGCCTCGGTCTCAGCAACAACAGATGCCAGCACATCTCCGATATAGCGGGTGATTTCTCCCTGCTTTATCATTAAGGGCCAATCTTCAACAATGAGGCCGGAGTTACGTTTACCGGGGATATCAACAGGCAGTAAAACACGTTTTACACCGGGTTGTTTTTCCGCAACACTCACATCAATGGAGAGGATTTTGGCCCTCGGATGATCGGAAAATTTCAACGCGCCATGAAGCATACCCTCAAAGCGCAAATCATCAGTGAAGGGTTTACGGCCGATGGCCCGCTCAACAGCCTTAAATTTCGGGCTGGAAACACCAATACCCGCCTTGTCTTCAAAGGGAGTGTCTTTATCTTCACGCAGGGCGGTTGCTGCTGCTATAACTGCATCAACAATTTTCACATAGCCGGTACAGCGACAGAGATTAAACTGTAATGCTTTTAATACCTCGGCTCTGCTTGGGTTATTGTTTTTTGTCAGTAAAATTTTGGTTCTGGTCAAAAAACCCGGAGTACAAAAACCACACTGCACCGCACCACTGCCAACAAATGCCTTGCCAAGGGTCTGTAAAAGGGACTCAGGCAAACCCTCAAGGGTGACAACTTTCTTACCCGCAACTTTTTTCATAGGGGTAGCACAGGCAAGGACTGCCTTTTCATCCACCTCCACCAGACAGGCCCCACATGCCGCCTGGCCTGAACAGCCATCTTTTGCAGCTGTCAGATTTTTATCGTTGCGCAGCCAGGAGAGGAGCGAAACATCATCATCTCCTGCATATTGTGTCTCTTCACCATTGAGCATTAAGTCAATCATAGCTTCCCTCTTATACTGGCTAGTCGTTAGAATCTCCTCGGAGTTGCACGATCCATCAGGCGTTGCAGCAGATCAGCAGAATTTTTCTGTTTGGACAGAAATATCATAGCAGCAATAATATAGGGTTTATAGCTGGCCTGTTTATACTGCGGTACCCGATAACGATCAAAGACCGAGGCTTCCACCTCACCATGCTCACAGGAAACACCGCTGATATCAGCCGGCAGACAGTGCATATAGAGGGCAGACCCATTATGAGTAGTAGCCATGAGTTCCTCTGTGCAGGTCCAGTCCATATGTTTTTTATTCTGGCCAAGCAGCTCCTGCTCAAGAGCTTTAATCCCATCCATATCATTGTTCGCATACAGATCAGTACGTTTCTCCATTGCTGCAAAGGGTGCCCAACTCTTTGGATACACAATATCAGCACCTTGAAAAGCCTCGGCCATGGAGTTTGATGTGGTGAATGCGCCACCGGTTTCAGCCGCCTGACGAGAAGCAATAGCCTCAACCTCCGGCATCACCTCGTATCCTTCAGGATGGGCGAGAGCAACTTCCATTCCAAAACGGGTCATTAACCCAATAACACCCTGGGGCACGGACAGCGGCTTACCATAGGATGGCGAATAGGCCCAGGACATGGCAATTTTTTTTCCTGCAAGATTCTCAGCCCCGCCAAAATGTTTGATAATATGCAGCATATCAGACATGGACTGGGTGGGATGATCGATATCACACTGAAGGTTTACCAGTGTGGGCCGCTGCTCAAGCACGCCTTCATCATGTCCGGCCTGAACAGAGTCTGCGACATTGCGCATATAAGCGTTGCCCTTTCCGATATACATATCATCACGGATACCGATGACATCCGCCATAAAGGAAACCATGTTCGCTGTTTCGCGGACTGTTTCTCCGTGGGCAATCTGCGATTTTCCCTCATCAAGGTCCTGGACTTCAAGGCCAAGCAGATTACAGGCACTGGTGAAGCTGAACCGGGTACGGGTGGAGTTATCCCGGAACAAAGAAACCCCGAGACCCGAATCAAAGATGCGGCTGGAAATATTCTGCTCACGCATACCGCGCAGAATCTCTGCAACGGTAAAGGTAGCACTGATTTCATCATCTGATTTTTCCCAGGTCAGAAGAAAATCGTCGTTATACATTTTCTGATAATCAAGGGTAGAAAGTTCCCGGATTAATTGTTCAATTCCTAGTTTATCCATTTTCTTATCTCCTGATAATTGATGGCGTCGTAAAAATTCTCCATCTGCTTCGTTGCTACAAATTTTCTATCATTACGACGTACTCTAGTACGCCGAAACAATAGAAAATTTGCGCGCCTCGCATATGGAGCTTTTTACTTAGCCATCTGAAGTTTTATCTTTTTACAAGCTTATCGTAATTGATGGCGTCGTAAAAACTCTCCATCTGCTTCGTTGCTCCGAAATTTCTATAGTTAAGGGATGATTTGCGTTCCCTTGCCATGACGAATAGCTTCGCCGATATTTTCGGGGCTGGTGATAATTACCCTGTGACCGCCATTTTTAATAAACTCTATGGCAGCTTCAATTTTGGGAGCCATGGAACCCGGCGCAAAATGGCCGCCATGAAGATACTCCTCCATCTCCTGAACCCTTGCCTGACCGAGAGGTTTTTCCTCGGCTGTACCAAAGTTTAACATAACCTGCTCAACTGCCGTAGAAATAACAAGCAGTGGTGCATTCAGATTAGTAGCCAGAAGAGAAGCTGTCTTATCCTTATCGATCACAGCATCAACACTTGTAAGGCCAATATCACTTCGAACAACCGGTACCCCACCACCTCCGGCAGCGATCACATGAAAATCATTTTCAAGAAGGCTCACGACAGCATCTTCTTCTACAATTTTCACAGGAAGGGGCGATGCGACGACTCTGCGATAGCCACGGTTTGCATCCTCCTTGAGTATCCAGTCGGGATGCTGTTCTTTTAGTTTTGGCAGCTGTTCTTCAGTATAGAATTCACCAATTGGTTTATCCGGCACGATAAAGCCGGGATCGGTCGGACTCACCTCCACCTGAGTGACAATGGTTACAGCCTTTCCCTGTATCCCGCGTTTTTCCAGCTCATCGGTTAAAGCCTGCTGAATCTGCAGACCAATGGCCCCCTGAGTATCTGCCACACAGGAACTCAAAGGGACAATATGGAGTCCAATCTGGTCACGGGCAATTTCCGAGCGCAACATAATAAAACCAACCTGAGGCCCATTACCATGGGTAATAATCAGCTGATAGTCCAGCTCAACAAGATCAACAAGGTGTTTAATTGTCTCGCAAATAGCATTGTACTGATCTTCGACCGTTTGTTTTTCCCGATGTTTAATCAGGGAGTTGCCTCCAATGGCAATAACGGCAAGTTGTTTTTTCACAATCAGTATAGCCCTAATTCTTCTCTACATACACACTGGGTAGAGCAGCATACAAAGCTGCGCAGCGGACAAGATCAGCCTTCCATGTTTTCTCATTTGGGGCGTGTGCTTCGGCTTCTTTACCAGGGCCAAAACCAACTGTTGGAATATCGTGCATACCGGTGATGGCTACACCGTTGGTGGAAAAGGTCCACTTATCAATACGCGGATCAATTTTAAAGAGTGAGGAATAGGCAGCAGCTGTCGCCTGAACCGCCGGATGATCTTCTGCTACAACCCATGATGGAAAATAACAATCGGTGGGATATACAAGTCCTGTGTATGCAGGAGTGTCATATTTGTACATGGTTACCTTAGCATTTGCTGCTTTGGCCGCAGGAAGGTTTGCAATTTGAGATATGGCAAGTTCCTTATCTTCACCAGCGGTAAGTCGCCTGTCAATGGAGATGGCACAACCGTCGGCCACGGCACAACGGGAAGGAGAAGTATAGAATATCTGGGAAACAGTAAGTGATCCCTTGCCAAGGAAAGCATCATCTTTAAGCTCAGTGTGCAGCACTTCCAGCTCATTCAAAATTTTTGCCATTTTAAAAATGGCATTATCACCACGCTCAGGAGCAGAACCGTGTGAGGAAATGCCCTCCACATCAACCCGAATCTCCATACGGCCTCGCTGACCACAGTAAATTCCACCATCGGTTGGTTCTGTGGAAACCACAAATTCAGGTTTCAGACCCAGTTCCTTAATGATGTACTGCCAGCACAAACCATCACAGTCTTCTTCCTGAACTGTTCCGGTCATAAGCACCGTGTACTCATCGGCAAGGCCAAGATCTTTGATGATCTTTCCAGCGTAAACCATGGATGCCATGCCGCCTTCCTGATCGGAGGTACCACGCCCCCCAATGCATTCATCATCTTCATAGCCTTCGTAGGGATCAAAGTTCCAGTTCCCGGCAACGCCGACTCCAACGGTATCAATATGGGCATCAAAGGCTATCAGACGGGGGCCGGAACCGATAAAGCCAAGGACATTTCCCATGGGATCGATTTCAACTTTATCAAACCCAACCTTTTCCATTTCTGCTTTAATGCGGAGTACAACTTTTTCCTCATCACAACTCTCGCTGGGGATGGCCACCATATCCCGCAGAAATTTGGTCATCTCAGGTTCATACGTTTTCGCAAGTTCATTTATTTTATCAAAATCAAGTGTCGCCATTGGGTTTTGTACTCTCTCTTTTATATTGATGGAATGTAACTATTCACCGAAATTGAGTTTGAGTCGGAATTACATAACGAATACGCTGGCAGGAATCTGGGGACATGACCCAATTCGTCTTTGTCTTTTGAATTGGGATCGTGTCCCCCGATTCCGGATAAATATTGTTCTGTTCAATAGCATGGTGAATAGTTACGAATTATGAATAGAATTTTACAGACGTATTTTTACAAAAAGTATAAATATCTGTCAACTTAATTTTAGGATTGATTCTCCAATGAACCCCATGACACCCTTCATACAACACCCATCAAAACTGCCATTTCAGTATGTTATATCGTGAAAAACCTGTAGCTTCCAGTAAAAATATGTTCTCAAAGCATTTTTTTCTTGCCACTCAAACTTTAAAAAATTATAAAATAGAAACAGTTTTTGACAGAATCTGGGGACACGATCCCAATTCAAAAGACAAAGACGAATTGGGTCATGTCCCCAGATTCCTGTCAGCGTATTCGTTATGCAATTCCGACTCAAACTCAATTTCGATGAATAGTTACCAGTTTTTTAAAAATATCCCACTCAAGGAGATTTACTATGTCTAAACAGATTATCAGTACTGAAAAAGCCCCAGCAGCAATTGGACCATACTCCCAGGCTGTCCAGCATGGCGATACCATATATGTATCCGGCCAGCTTCCGCTGAACCCGGAAACAAAGAAAATGGATGACGATGTCAGCGTTCAGACTGAGCAGAGCATGAATAATATAAAAGCAATTTTGCAAGAGGCTGGCTCATCCATGGAGCAGGTGCTTCGGTGCGGGATTTTTGTCACTGATCTTGCCGATTTTGCGACTGTGAATGAAATGTACGCAAGTTTTTTTAAGGGAGACTATCCGGCTCGTGCCACTGTACAGGTTGCCGCACTACCATTGGGAGCTAAAGTTGAAATTGATGCCATCGCATTTGTTTAGGAGCAAGGTAACTATTCACCATGCTATTGAACGGCACAATATTTATCCGGAATCGGGGGACA
>CAZIDU010000111.1:0-13386 GCA_964538055.1 uncultured Desulfocapsa sp.
TTGATGGAGTGCAAGGGGTTCTTGTGGGCGCAACAGTCGATAAAACCTATTCTGTGTGTCAAACGAAGTCTGGTTTCACCATTAGTACTGTTAGGTCAAGTTTGAATAACTTCAGTTGAAGTGATGACATTTACAGACAATGAGTAAGAATCGCTTCGACTTTACTTTCGTCATAGTCCCTCATTCTCCATACCCTGGCAAGGCTGATTGCATTTTCTGCAATTCGGGGAATATCTGTTTTCGGAATGTTGAGGGCAGTTATGGTGGTGGGGGAATGAATTGTTTGAAACCATGTCTCGAGTGCCAAGATTCCTTTTTCTGCTTTCTCCATACTGTTTCCCGTAACTATTCCAAAAACACGCTCGGCGAATTGTGCAAAGCGTTCAGGGGCATGTTCTGTATGGTAACGCATCCATCCGGGGATCACGGCAGAGAGCCCTGCACCGTGGGGGACATTGTAAAAAGCCGACAGGGAATGTTCAATCATATGCATGGGAAAGCCGACTTTTCCAAGTCCAGCTCCCGTTAAACCGTTTAAGGCAAGTGTCGCGGTCCACATCAGGTCTGCTCTTGCTTGATAATCATCTAGATCTTCCAGAACTCTGTCGCAGCACTCCATGGCATTAATAACCAACCCCTCCATAAGTCTGTCCTGGACAGGAGTGTGAGGATCTTCAGTGGTAAAGTAGAATTCAAGGACATGGGCCAGGGCATCCACTGCGCCATAGGCTGTGTAGTCTGGCGGTACGGAACAGGTAAGTGTCGGATCAAGAATGGAGGTTTTGGGGTACAGTTGTTTGTTACCAAAACCGAACTTTTGTGAAGTCGTATCGTTCGTTATAACCATTCCCGAATTCATTTCAGAGCCCGATGCTGCAAGGGTGAGTATGGTGGTAAGAGGAAGGGGGGATTTTACACTTTTTTTCCCGGTAAAAAACTTCCACACATCGTGCTGCACCGTGGCTCCGGCACAGATTGCCTTGGCCTCATCGATAACAGATCCACCACCAACTGCGCAAACCACATTGCATTTGTTCTTTTTAGCCAGTTGTATTCCCTGGTTCACGTGGGAAAGAACAGGGTTGGACTGGACACCGTCATGTTCAGTGATTGTGATCCCGGCGGTGGTGAGTGATTGGATGACCTGTTCGTACAGCCCATTTTTTTTAATGGAACCTGTACCATAGACAAGAAGAACCCTGTCCCCAAGTAAGAGTGTCTCATCTCCTATTGAAGGGACGGTGTTTTTGCCGAATAGGATCTTTGTTGGATTATGAAAGACGAAATTTTGCATATACTCTACCAGGTTGAGAGTTGCTGAATGAGAATTTTGTATAAGGAGGCCAGGGCTTCAGCCCATTATTCGTTGATGGCCAGAGAAAATGTTTGCGTCAGATCAATAAAATCATCAAGGTCAAGTGTTTCCGCACGTGCTCCGGGTGCAATCCCTGCCTCGATAATCCTGTTTTGGGTGAGTTGCTTTTCCTGCTTTTTATCTCCCTCTGCAAGCTTCTCGAAGAATCTAGCACCACTAAGGGTATTAAGAAGGGTTTTTCTTCGCTGGCTAAAAGCTGCCCGGACAATTTTTGTAAAAAGAAGCCGATCATAGATTCTGTTGCTGATAGCCTCTTTATCAGAGAAATCTATATATACCACCACGGAATCGATCTTAGGACGTGGATGGAATTCGGCGGGTTTCAAAGTAAGAAGCGATTTTACCGTGGCACAGCTCTTCAGTAAAACGGTAGGGATACCATATTGCTTGGTACCTGGTTTTGCTGTAAGCCGGTCTGCCACCTCTTTTTGAAGCATAATGGTAGCCCATTCTATTCTTTCCTGATGCTCTATCAGCTTAAACAAAAAAGGATTGGAAATGGAGTAGGGGAGGTTGGCCATGATCTTCAAAGGTCCTTTGCTGAGCTGGTACAGTTCGTCAAAGTCCGCCTTGAGGATATCCTGATGTATTAAGGTGACGTTGTCAGGGAGATCATTTTTCTCTTTATGGAATCGTACTATTCCGCTATCGACTTCAAGGCCAATTACTTGTGATGCCTGCTCGGCAATAGGTTGTGTGAGCGCACCAAGACCGACACCTACTTCAATGATGATGTCATCTGGTAAAATCCGTCCACAGCGGGAAACGGCTTCAGCGGTTGCTTTGTTGACAAGGAAATTTTGCCCAAGTTGTTTTTTTGGTGCAAGCTTTTCTTCTCTGAGGGATTTTCTGGTTTCACCGTATCGGGTCATGATTTAGATTTCTTTTTTTTAGTCGTTTTCTTCAATTCGCGAAGAATATGTTTCTGTCTGCGTTTTTCTCTGATTTTGAGAAAAAGACGCAGGGTGAAGAAGTACCAGAGAGCTGCAGTGGGAACGGCCAAAAGCAGACCTCCACTCAACATGACAATGATAAGTTCACTGCCCTGATTGGCCAGTAGCTGAACAGATTCTTTAAAGCCATGTCCTGAAATAATGACTTCCAGGATAGTGTGAATTGTTTCCCAGCTAACATTATAGGGGGTAATGAAGTTTCCAATTACCATACTCACATAATAAATTGGAATATAGGTAAAAGGATTACTGATGGCAAGACTTGAAAAGAGTCCTGCCATGGTTGATGTTCTGGTTATAACACAGATTGCTATTATTCCGATGGTGTGAAAAGGCATTACCGGCAGGGTCCCAATCAGCGCACCTATGCATGCTCCCCAGGCGATATCCTTCGGGGCACCTTTAATCCTCACAAATTTGAGGTAATAGAATTTTTTCAGTCGTGTAAAGTTCATGTAATATGCTTGTAGAATGTGTCTTATAATTTAACCACCTGAATGAGAATAATACAATATAACTCGACTTTAAAAGCTGAAAAAAAATCCTGGGCTTTCTTGGTGCTATTTCCATTAGTTGATGGCGTCGTAAAAACTCTCCATCTGCTTCGTTGCTGGAAATTATCGATCATTACGACGTACCCTAGTACGCCGGAATGATCGATAATTTGCGCGCCTCGCATACGGAGGTTTTCGGAGTCTACGCTTACCTACTTAGCCATCTGAAAAGTTAGCTTTTTACGAACTTGTCATTAGTTGAGGATGTGTTTCCTGCCTCGTTTGTCACGGATTTTCATAAAAAGTCGCAGTGATAGAAAATAACTGGCAATAGTAAGGGGCAGTGCCAGAACAGTCCCGCCGGCAAGCAAAACAACGACTGCTTCATATCCCAATCCACCGAGGGTATGCAGGGACTCCATTATTCCCGGTTTAGCAAGGAGGATATCCAATACCGCTTTCATGCGTTCCCAGGTAAAGTTGTAGGGTGTCACTGAATTTCCAATGACTATGGAAAAGTAGTATTGGGGGGCATAGGTTAATGGGTTGCAGACAATCACAGATGCCAGCAGGGAGGCAATTGTTGAAGTTCTGGTGATAAAGGTAACAATCAAGTTTAAGAGAGTGTGGAAGGGGATTATGGGAAGTACTCCAAGGAAGGTACCAATGGCTGTTCCCCTGGCAAGATACAGGGGGTCACCCTGAAGACGTGTGAATTTCAGATAATAATAACGGGATGTTCGTTTGGGATTCATGGAAATCAGGCAAGCGTCGATCGGCAGTAAACATCGCTGTCAAAGGAAAAGCTTGAATTGTGGCGGTGGGCATGGACACCGGCAAGTGCTATCATGGCAGCGTTGTCAGTGCAGTAGGCAGGACGGGGAATATAGAGGACGTTTCCCTCTTCCTTGCAACGATTTTCCATAAGCTGTCGAAGTCGTGGGTTGGAGGAAACCCCGCCGCCAAGGATCACTGTCTGGATATTTTGTTGAGACGCTGCGCGTACTGTTTTTTCCACCAGAATTTCCGCTACCGCTTCCTGAAAGGAGGCACAGATATCTGCAACCTGGAGGGGATTGCCTTTTTGATTTTCTCTGTTGCAGTGGTTTAGTACAGCTGTTTTTAGCCCTGAAAAACTAAAATCCAGAGAGTTTTTTTCAAGCCATGAACGTGGGAATTTAATGGCGTCGGGCATTCCGGATTGGGCTTCACGTGAGATGATTGGCCCACCTGGGTAGGCAAAACCGAGGAGTTTGGCTACTTTGTCAAAAGCTTCTCCTGCCGCATCATCACGGGTTCTGCCAAGGAGGCTGAAGTTTGTATAGCTGTCTGCCCGGTAAATAGAACTTGTTCCCCCGGAAACCACCAGTGCGATAAAAGGAAAGGCCGGCTTATCTTCTTCAAGAAAAACAGAGAGAATATGGCCCGCCATATGGTCCACACCAACACAGGGAATGTTACTTACATAGGAGAGGGCTTTGGCATAGGAAAAGCCGACGAGTAGCGATCCAATCAACCCGGGTCCCTGCGTTACGGCAAGAAGATCAATATCCTTCAGACCAACATTTGCGCGAGCAAGGGCCTCATTCACTACCGGGACAATGGATTCAAGATGACTTCGTGAGGCAAGCTCCGGGACAACTCCACCAAAACGGGTATGAATCTGATCCTGGCTGGTGAGAACCGAGGAGAGCAGGTTGCAATCGTCCTGTAGCACGGCGGCGGCGGTATCATCACAGGAGCTTTCAATTCCTAGTGTCAGCATATTTTATTATCTGTTTTATTCTTTGCGAGTCTTGTCTACAAAATAAATAACTTCTGGCAGAAAAGGCATAATCGGGGTAAGAGGATGCCAATATATTAGTACTTACATCCAATGTCAATGGTGTGTAAGATATAGCACTGTATATGAATAAAATCTTACTTATTCCCCTTCATGTGTAGATCTATGAACAAAGCAAAACAGATAGAAAGAAATAGTGGTGACCTGGTTGATATGTTTTCACGAACTATCTCCTATCTTCGGCTTTCACTGACCGATCGCTGTAATCTTCGTTGTGTCTACTGTATGCCAGTGGAGAGCGAAGGCGGCTTAGAAGTTTTAAAGCATGAAGATCTGCTTAGTTATGAGGAATTGTTGCGTATAGTTGAACTGGTAGTTGGAATGGGTATGAATAAAATCCGTCTTACCGGTGGAGAGCCTCTGGTACGAAGGGGAGTGCTGGATTTTATTGAATCTTTGTCGCAAATTAACGGGCTTGATGAAATCCGTTTGACCACAAACGGTGTTCTTTTACATGAAAAAGCTGAAAGACTATATGATGCCGGGATTCGGAAGCTAAATATTTCACTTGATACCATGCGCCCCAAACGATTCAAAGAAATCACAGGGATGGATCTTTTTCATAAGGTATGGCAGGGCATTGAAACCGCAGAGCAATTTGGTTTTGATGTTAAACTTAACGTGGTTGCCATGAAAGGTTTCAATGACGATGAATTTGTCGATTTTGCCAGGCTTGCTGTGGAAAAACCGTACCAGGTACGTTTTATCGAATTTATGCCAGTAGGTAGTAGGTCTACCTGGAACGAAGCTGCATATATTTCGTCATCTGATCTGAAAAAGCAGATTGGAGCACTTGGAGTTCTGGAACCACTGCCGGGGTGTAAGATGGACGGCCCTGCAAGGGTCTATTCAATCACCGCTGAGAATGGCCAGAAAGGAACGGTTGGTTTTATCAGCCCTATCAGTCATCACTTTTGTGATACCTGTAATCGGCTTCGCCTGACTTCTGCAGGACGATTAAGGGCCTGTCTCCTCCATGACAAAGAGGCGGATCTGAAAAGTCTGTTGCGCAAAGGGGCCAGTGACGACGAGATCAAGGGGCTTATCAAACAAACTATCCTTGATAAGCCCAAGGGGCATACACTGGCCGAAGATCAGGCCAAATGCAGTGGGCAAATGTCACGCATCGGAGGATGATTCCTCTGACTGTGGATAGGATCCGAGCCATTCAAAGTATGAGCAGAGTGAGTTAAGGGTCTTGCAGCAGTCCTTGATGTTTTCATCTTCAATATGACCCATCAGGTCAAGGAAGAAGAGATATTTCCACTGTTTTCCTTTGATTGGTCTCGATTCAATTTTTGCCAGATTGATTCCGGCGCGGGCAATAACACTTAAAATCTCATTTAGAGCACCTGGGCGCTCCATAATACCAAGCAGAAGAGAGGTTCTGTCGGCTCCACTCGGTGATGGCGATTCCTTACCAATTACAAGGAATCGTGTTGTGTTGCCGCGATAATCCTCAATTCCTTTTACCACTACCTGCAGATCATAGGTCTTGATCGCAAGAGAAGAGGCTATTGCTCCAATATTTGGATTGTTGGCAGCCATCTGGGCCGCTGCACCCGTTGAGAATATAGGCAAGGTGGGGCAAGATGGTAAATGTTTGCGCAACCACTCTCGGCATTGGGCAAGTGGCTGAGTATGGGATGCCACGGTTTGGATATCGTTGATATCCCCTGATTTACATACCAGGTTGTGGCTAATCTCCATTCGTACTTCACCACAAATTTTGGTTCTGTATTGCATAAAGGCATCAAGTGTTGAAAAAACGGCGCCCTCTATGGAATTTTCAACGGGAACGATTCCGTACTGGGTCCGACCTTTTTCCACCTCTGAGAAGACATCAGCAATGGATTCCATGGGGCTGTAGCTCGCAGAATGGCCAAAATATTTAACACCTGCCAGATGGGTGAAGGTGGCTTCGGGCCCAAGATAAGCAACTGCGGTCTTTTGCTGTGATAACCTGCAGGTGGTGATAATTTCATGAAAGATGGAATTGAGTGCTTCCTTTGGGAATACCCCGTCATTGAGTTTGCTTAAACGTTCGTATATTTGTCTTTCACGTAAAGGATCCCATTTGGCACGCTTACTTTCGTCTTTTAACTGGCCAATGGATTTGGCAAGGGAGAGACGTTCTTTGAGGAGGTCAAGAATAGTGTTGTCAATCTTGTCGATTCCATCGCGAACCGGAGTGAGGTCTTTGGCCATTTTTATTCCCTTATCAGAAAAAGTAGTGTTTTGGATTAAAGATATTGATAGCGGAATGTAGGGCAAAGAAAAAAGTATGTCAAGTTGTAAAAAATGACTGGAATAAGCGGTCCTGCCGAGATATAGTCATTTTCCGAGTAAATTTATGTGCTTTGCAACATAAGCATTTAACACCGTTGAATTGTTGTAACTATTCAGCGGGGCACGATATTACCCTAACTTCTGAGCTGTAACTGTTCAGAAGTGCTTCATATTCGGTTGTTTTGCCTGCGCAGCATATGAAGTTATATGTAAGCAGGTTGAAATGGACGAAGGTGGGGTGCTTCTGAATAGTTACGAATTGTTTTATAAAAAGAGAATAGTAAGTCATGAGCGATAAACCAGTACAAAAAACCTACGAAGAAATTAATGCCAGAATCAAAGCAGGTGAGGCTGTCATTGTCACCGCCGAAGAGATGGTTGATATTGTCAGATCCAAAGGTGCAGAAGAGGCGGCGAGAGAGGTTGATGTTGTTACCACCGGGACCTTTTCACCAATGTGTTCGTCCGGAGCATTTTTAAACTTTGGCCAGATGACTCCCACCATTAAGGCATCAAGGGTCTGGATTAATAAGGTTTCTGCATACGCAGGACTTGCTGCGGTGGATTGTTATATCGGTGCCACGGAACCCGTCGAGGATGACCCCTTAAATAAACTCTATCCCGGCGAATTTCGTTACGGCGGTGGTCATGTCATTGAAGATCTTCTTGCTGGAAAGAAGGTCTTTTTAGAAGCAAAGGCCTATGGAACGGATTGTTATCTCGCGAGAAAAATGAAAAAAGAGTTCACCCTCGACGATCTCCCCTACGCCATGCTCTGCAATCCCAGAAACGGATATCAGAATTATAACTGTGCCGTTAATCTTTCCGATAAAGCCGTGCATACCTATATGGGAACACTAAAACCCAATTGCAGAAATGCCAATTATTGCAGTGCCGGTGAGTTGAGTCCTCTATTTAATGACCCACACTATAAAACCATAGGTATCGGAACTAGGATCTTTCTTGGAGGTGGCATCGGCTATGTGACTTCACATGGTAGCCAGCATAACCCCAATGCCCCAAGACATGAGAATGGTACCCCTGTTCGGCCTGCGGGGACAATGATGGTACAGGGCGATATGAAACAAATGTCATCCCGTTTTATTCGAGGAATTTCCATTCTCGGCTACGGGAATACCATGGCCGTAGGCCTGGGAGTGCCAATTCCGATCTTGAATGCAGAGATGGCAGCGTATACTGGCGTTTCAGATGCTGATCTTTTTACTCAGGTTATAGATTACGGATATGATTATTCGAACGGTATTAACAGAACTTATGGTGAAGTGAGTTATGCCCAGTTAAAAACAGGAACCATTGAAGTGAATGGGAAAAGCGTTTCAACGGCGCCATTATCAAGTCTTCCAATGGCCAGAGAAATTGCTGAAACCCTTAAATCCTGGATGATGGATGGTAAATTTCTCTTAAATAAACCTGCAGAACTTCTACCGGATGCCGGAAATCCCTGAGAGGAAGCTTTCTGAACAATCAAGAAAAATACAATTCCCTTATTGCAACTCTCCAGGGATATGAAAACGTTGCCGTTGCCTTTTCTGGAGGCGTGGACTCCACTCTGCTCCTCTATGCAGCCCTGGATGCATTGGAGGTAGAAAATGTCATCGTTTTAAGAGGTATTTCTGAGCTAGTCAGTAAAAGAGAAAAAGAAGGTGCCAAGCGAATTCTGGATGAGTTGCAAATTGATCTTGGGAAAATCATTGAAGTCGAACTTCACCCTTTGATATGGCCTGAGTTTGTCGCCAACACAGAGGAACGCTGTTATTTTTGTAAGAAAAGGATGTATCAAAGTTTTCAGCGTATCCTTGAAAAACGTAACTGCCCGATGTTACTAGATGGGAGTAATGTCGATGACTTGAAGAGTTACAGGCCTGGATTTCGAGCCATCCATGAACTCGGTGTCCAGACGCCATTACTTGATTCAGGTCTAAATAAAGAGGAAATACGAATATTAGCTGCCGCCTGTCATCTGAGTAATTTTGACAAACCGTCAAATTCCTGTCTCGCCACACGTTTACCGGAGAGCTCAGAAATTAAAAAAGAGAATCTGGAATTAATTGAAAAATATGAAGATTTTCTTTTGAGTCGTGATTTTATTGGATGTAGAGCCAGGCCCGATGGCGAGGATATGGTCCTCGAACTTACTGCAGAAGGTGGGGGGCGTTTACTGACATCTGCTGTTCGGATTGAAATTATTCATTTCTTTCAAGTGGAAGGATTTTCAAGAGTTCTTGTTGATCTGACCCCCCGTCGCTAGATAGTATAAAATAGGTTAGTATGATTTTTTGAAATGAAGTTTGTTCCTTGCCAATGAATGGAGCTTCAGTTAGAGTGTGATTAATTTCATAGTGTGTAAAAGCATGATAATAAAGGGTTGTAGAGAAATGGCTAATAGCTGAAAAAAGTCTCTGTTTGCGTTTTTCTTTTGACAATCAATCAGGCATTTATTAAAGAAACATAGAAGAGATGAGGGGAACAGCTCAGTCTGTATCCTGTTTAATTAGAAAAGTAGTTTTCCGGGAGGGATCCATGAATAAGAAGGAATTAGTAGAGAATATTGCAGATGCCGCAGATATTTCAAAAGCTGCAGCAGAAAAAGCACTGAACAGTACTCTCGCAGCCATCGCTGAAACATTGAAAAATGGTGATAAAGTAACATTAGTTGGCTTTGGTACTTTTTCTGTATCCAAACGTGAAGCTCGTAAAGGAAGAAATCCCCAAACCGGTAAAACCATTAATATCCCAGCGAAGAATGTTGCTAAATTCAAAGCTGGTTCCAAACTTTCCGAGGCTATTAACTAAGCCTTCTGAAGTTTGATGCATGCTATCCCTGTCCGTTGATAGGTTTATGAGTTATTGGAAATCCTGTTTTTTTCTTTTCCGGAAGAAGCAGGATTTTTTTATTCCAGGCTAACGCCTTTTAGGCAGCTTTCCTGAATTGCAACGGTGATTGTCCCGTCCATCTTTTGAACGATCGTGAGAATGTGCTCAGTTCTGCAAACCCCAGTAAAAAAGCCACTTCCGTAAGATCCATACTCCTGTCTCGAATATAGGCTTTAGCAATATCCATGCGTGTATCATTGAGTACTGCAAGGTATGTTGTCCCCTTCTTCTGTAGGAGTCGCTGCAGCTTCCTGCTGCTAATTCCAAGTTCTTCTGCAACCTGCTCCACGGTAACATTGCCCGAGGGCATATTTTCAATGATGATCTTTTTGATATGGGTGATTTCCGTACCATTATCAAGCGAGGCGACATAGGTGGTCATGGCCTGATCTCCAAACGCTGCAAGTTCCTCATTACTGCTCGATAATATGTGGTCCACGACATCGAGTGAAAGTGAAAGGCTACAGACAGGGTTATCAAAAGATACTGGGGATTGGAAGAATTTGAAATATTTACCGCTGCATTCAGGTTTGCTGTGAGTCAACTGGACGGAGACGGGGGAAAGGTCTTTGTGGAAATTCACCCGTAAAACACTCATTATCCAGGCAAGTGCGGCATCTTCACGTCCATATGAATAGGGTGATTCATCTTCAACTTGATATTTCAGAGTGAATACCAGGGAGTTTGTGTTCGCATCCTCGTGGAGTGCGCCAAAATTTGCATCGGAAATTACCCTGTGAAAACGGATAAGTCTTTCAAGGGTGACACGCAGACTTTTGCTGACCAGCATTGCATAGCCCATGGTTCCAAAATGTGATGGGTGCCAGCAGTTTGCAGCGGTGAGTCCAAAGCAGGGGTCATCTATCCTTCTCCCCATTTCTTCCCAGAGGGCACGTATTTTTTGGAGCGAATATCGTTCTCCTGGCTGGTACATCAGGTCGGGATTCAGGTTGACCTGCTTAAATACCGCTTCAGGGTCCACATCATATTTTTCAAGGATATTCCAGAGTACAAGTTGGATACTTGCAAGCTTCGTTAAATACATGGTGATATCTCAGGTAAAAGGAAAAAATAGAGTAATATTCTTAAGAGTGGCAAGGGATTCTTGTCATAAACTGCCAAAACATTGGCGCAAACTGCCAAGCAAAAAAGTGCCGATGGAATTACATTATATCCACTATTTAAAATAACTCAAAATGGAGCGTGGGTACAATGGAAATTTTAAAGGAATATGCACATCAGTTCAAAAATACAGAGAATACAGAAGAAGTTGCCATTTTTGATCTTATAGGTGAACTGCTAGCTGTATCGCTTGAAAACCACAATGTTGAAGTGGTTATTGAGTCAAAGAACTTCCTGATTGACCAGGGGAATCGTCTCGGGACTATTGGAATTGTAAAAACCACTATCGATTGTGAAGATATTGTTGAATCCGATGATAAGCTTGAAATTACGATTTCTGGAGTGGTTGAAAATAGTCTTAATCAGCGGGAAACATTTACCCTTTTCTTTTCATTAGTCTGGAATGGTTTGGTGGATTCTTTATGGAAAAGTAGTCATGGAACGGGATTTTCTACAAATGCACTTTACCTTAAGTTTGCAAAAAAAGCTGAACAGCTTTCAGATTCAGTGTTCAGTGTAAATTTGTGTCGAAGAGAAAGTGATGAATACCAATATCAATTAGGTCATGGCAGAGGATTCCTTGTTTTTGGGCGTGAGTTGACTTCTAAAGCTAACTGAAAAAAGGAATGTGACGTCAAATGCCAAAAAATAAAAATGAATTCAGTGGATATTGCGCTCCTTTATATGAGGTGAGCGAAATGAAACAGAGTGAGTCTGAGCAAGCGTTGCATTTTATACAGAACATGCTGTTACAGAATTATTTTTCTAAGAACATAGATCTGTTAATTGAGACACGTTTGTTTAACTGTAAAAATAGTGCTGGGTTTGATACCAAGGGTTGTGCGAGAATTGAAGTCCTTTATGATCTAAAAGATGAAAAGGACGATGGCAATACAATTACTCTTCATGGCCTTACCGAAAATATTGACCAACAGAGAATGTCTATGACTCTTTTCTGTGAAATAAAATGGTTGAACAGAAATCTTCCAGAGAAGAGATTTAGTGAAGTTTGCAGGGACACTATAAAATCGCTGGTAATGGATTTTACTCAAGAGCAGCAATATTTATCCAGTGCAGTATTTGTGATGTCTCTGAAAAGTGTGTCCAGTGGAGAGGATGTGGGACATGGTTTGGGATATCTGTTATTTGAACATGCGAGAGCTCTGTGAGGTGCAATCGGTATAGGTACTAGGTATTTGATATTCGGTGTTCGGTTGTCGTTAATAATTTTGTGAAAACATTTGTTTCTGGGAAAATATGGCAAAACTTTCGGGATGGAGTGCTAGTGAGGGAAATAATCTTGAAGCAGAAGCAGCAATTCATTAGATCGACTGCAGTTGAGTTTGTGCATAATGTTAGTTCGATGGACGCGTACAGTTTTAGGACTGATAAAAAGTGCTTCTCCGATCTCATCGGGAGTCATGCCCTGGGCAAGAAGGTTGGCGATCTCATGTTCTCGTGGGGAGAGGATGGAAAGAACGCCACTCTCCAACTCACCACTTAAGAGCTGCTTAACGATATTTTCAGGAAGTGATCGGCTGGGAAATATTTTACCGTCCATAACTTCACGGATTGCAGTGAGAAGATCTCTAATCTCATCTGTTTTAATCACATACCCCTTGGCACCTACTTTAAATGAGCGAAAGATATTGTCATGGTTTTGGTGCATGGTGTAGATGATAATACGGGTTTTTTCAGAGAGGGCTTTGATATAGGGAATAAGGTCGATGCCGCTGATACCGGCCATGGTGATGTCGAGTATTACCACATCCGGTGTGGTTTCCTTTATTAAGGGGAGTGCAGAAGCTGCTGACTCCGATTCTCCTACTACTATCATATCAGATTGTTTTTTGATAACAGACCGTACTCCATGGCGGATAACAGGGTGGTCATCGATAATGATTACAGAGATCTTTTCCACAGTTCGTACTCCAGAAGTTTGTCGCTAACACAATGATATTACATCAATGTAATAAGAATAACAAAATGATCAGCTGAAGGTCAAAGTTTTTATCTATCTTATTTGCCAGACCTCATTAAAAAGGTGTTGCAAAGAATTGAACATCACTGAGTAAAAACAATGACATAAAGCACGAAAGCCTCTATAATAGTTGAAACTTCTGACCAAAGAAAATTCAATCAAAACGGAGGCTTTCATGCATCATAAGAATACCTGATTACCACTAAAGCTCAGGTAAGATATTTTTCATTACGAACTATCATGGCAAAACGTAATGGTACAAGCAAATCACAACATTTTAATAAAATGGGCACAAGTTACTCTGAAAAACACTAAAACTGTATTTTCAGTACGTTACGAAAGTGCTGCAAAATTCACCTGAGCTTTAGTGGTAATCAGGTAAGAATATCAAGCTCAGCGTACGAAAACAACTTAAAAATCAATATCCACACTGG
>CAZIDU010000112.1:0-13342 GCA_964538055.1 uncultured Desulfocapsa sp.
AATTATAACACGTCACGTTACAAATACGAAGTATTATGTTTTACATTGTACTAGTATATGTCCTTCAAGATAGTTCCAGGCTTTTCTTGTAAGTGATACTTTTTCAAAACCATTCGCCAGAGAATCAACAGACAAAACATAAGCACCATTCTGTCGTTTCATTACCCCCAACATTGCAGGAACCTGAGCCCTGCGATAAAGGAAATCAAGTGTTTTATCCTGTGAGACACGGTTGCCAAAAATAGATATCTTTTCGTTCTTGTGACGTATCCATTGAGAAAATTCATCACACTCAGTAATGAGAAACCGACCCTGTTTTATTGCAGCCAAGGCTTTGTAAATCACTTTATCCTGTTCAGCATCAATCAATATAACATCGACCTCAGCAGCTTTCTTCATAGATTCCTTGCGTAAAGAGTCAGTTTTAAATTTAACGATCATGGCAATTTTATAACCACTGAGCGAAAGTGCAAGAGGAAGAAATTCAACAGCGCCGAAATGGCCTGTAACAAGTATTCCACCTTTTCCTTGTGCAGCGGCTTGATCTAGAATGCCTTTGTTTTGTATAGTGAGTCTTTTGTTCAGAAATTTATGCATTTGCGCAAAATTTCGATGTCCCATTAGTAATTTTTCAAGATAATGTTCAAAGATACCACCAAATGACCTCAGTGTGTTCCAGTAAAAATGTGAAAAAGTTAACTTGTTCTGTAATATATATTTGAGTGATGAACATATTTTTATTCTGTCTTTACCCTGAAAAAGAAAATATAAACTACCAAGAAAGTAGAGATAGATTCTAAGAATATAAACAGGACAAATACGGGTTATCCAAACGTTTATAGGAAGTTGAAAAAATTGACTGAGTCCGATGCCTGAAAAGTAAGATACCATTTTCATCCGTTATTCCTCCAGTGAAAAAATAGATAAAATCTTGCTTCAATCTCTAGTTGTTGACATAATTGGTATGCAATCTATATTTAATAGTAGATATGTAATTTTTGCTAAAATTACATATAAAATATGATCTGTTTCACTAGCAGGTTCACTCTGTGCAATCACAATCTTTAAATCTTCAAGTCTTCATCAAAAGACCTTTGCACATAACAGCACTAATGGTACGAAAATAATACAAATAACACCATGACGATAGCCAGTGATAAAATGTAAAATATTCAATTAATTATCTTAGTCGTATTATTCTTAAATTCGATTATATTCTTTACGAACATGCCTATATTACACACCTCTTCGGAAAAACAGGCCAAAAGCATTAGCTATTCACCATTTTCCCAAGAGCAGCATCATATTAACTGCATCAATTCTTTAGCTGTTATAAAATACGTTGAAGAGCATGCACCAAGCAAACTTCATGCGCTACTTGAAGAGTTAATGCCAGAAATGGGAGGACTTCAAGAAGTTAAGGGCTTTCTGTCGGATCCTAACAATTGGATCCCTTCAAGTCTTATGATCCATCTTTTCAAAAATGCAAAGACTGTCTTGAATGATGAGGATGCACCCTTTCATATTGGATACAATTCTGTCTTGAAAAAGCGATATGGACATATCCAAAAGATTTTTATCTATAGCCTTGGTAATCCAAGCCAGGGCATAAAAAAACTGCAGAAATTAAACAATCATTTTAACCGGACAAAAACTGTTGAAATTGTCAGTCTCACTCAAACCTCAGCAACGATCAGGCTACATTGGGACAAGAACCTTCCGCTACACATAGATTTTTGCCATTATAACAAAGGAATTTACCAGGCTAGTCCCACCATTTGGGGCTGTCCACCTGCTGAAATTATTGAAACAAAAAACTTTTTTGATGGTGATGATTACTGTGAATATCACATAAAGTGGAAAACACTGGGCAGAATAAAATCATTCTTTTTAAGACTGCTCACAGCAGGAAAGGTTGTCCATGCAACCATCAATGAGCTTGAATTAGATAAGGAGCTACTAAAAGAAAAGTACCATAATATAAACACATTAAACAGACGCTTGAAAAAGAAAGTTGAAGAGATGACTATTCTGCAGGAATCGAGTACAGCCATCTTGTCCACCTTAAACCTTGAAGATCTGCTGGATGTAATTGTTTCAAAGTTGATGGACATAGCCGACCTGGATAGAGCCTGTATTTTTTTGGTAGACCCAAAGACTTCGACTCTAGTCCTTATTCATGCCTTGGGCATCGATAAAGCACTAATTTCTCAGTTTAAAGGATATGAAATCCCATTGGATAAAGTGGATAATATCATTGCCAGAAGTGCTCACAGTGAAGATCCGGTTTTTGTCGAAAATGTTGATATTCTATCACTGAATCCTAAAAATCCGTTTTTGAAAATTCTTAACCCAAAAGCCTTTATCCTGGTTCCTCTGAATGTTCGGGGAGAAATAATCGGAATTATGGTGGGAGATAATAGCAAGAGTCAAGATTTTGTTTATCAAACGGATAAGCATTTTCTGAAAAGCTTTGCTAACCATATTGCCATGGCTCTGGACAACGCGAACCTATACAAACAACTACGAACTTCGGAAGAGCGTTACAGAGAAATTGTTGAAAATGTTAATGAAGGCATATGGCTACTGGACAAGGATGGAAATATACAATTTGCCAACAGACGCCTGATAAACCTGCTTGAACATGATGAACTGGCAGGAATGAATATTTCCCGGTTAGTAAGAAAAGATGATGAGGATCTTCTCCTGAAAAGTATCGAAGATAATTTAAATGGTAACCCGTCAAAAATGGAGGTGCAGCTCAAAAGTGCAAGTGGTGAGCATAAAACGGTCCTTTTGAGCAGTGTTCCCATTAGGCATGAGGATTCGTTTTCAGGGTGTCTGGCTATAGTGACAGACTTAACAGAGAAAAAAATTATGGAAAAACAGCTGCTGCAGACGCAGAAGCTTGAATCCATCGGGACAATGGCTGGTGGCATTGCTCATGACTTTAATAACATACTGACAGGAGTTCTTGGTTACACCGCCATGCTTAAGATAGGGCTTGCTGACAACCACAAGATGCGGGAATATATTGATATTATAGAAACATCATCCCTTAAAGCAGCTGACCTTGTTCAGAAGATGCTTGCTTTCAGCAGAAATAGTAAACCCTCGGACAATGCATCCACATCCATTATCTCGGCCATTAAAGACTCCCTCTCTCTTGTACAAGTCTCATTACCGGATACAATCCAGATAATACTCAACCAGGGTGACGACTTTCCCCTGATAAAATGTGACTCAACAGAGTTGCAACAGATTATTCTCAACCTGTGTATCAATGCCCGTGATGCGATGCCGGATGGTGGTTCCATAAGCATTACCACTAAATTAATTCCACAAAAAGAAACAATACAGCTTCAATCAGAATTAGAAATTAATAATGGTGATTATATCCTGCTTACAGTCGCGGATACGGGCACAGGCATGAGTGAGGAAGTACAGGATAGAATGTTCGACCCTTTTTATACCACCAAAGAGGTGGGAAAAGGTTCTGGCCTTGGTCTGGCAATGGTGTATGGAATCATACAGAGCATTGGCGGTGCTATCCAGGTGGAGAGTAAGCCCGATAAGGGAACAGTTTTTAACCTCTATTTTCCCCTTGCCCCGAAGAAAGAAACTTTCAACAATTAATCATCAAGTTGCCAATCAACGCCTGCATAGGCTCCATGGTCCTCATCGGAAACACAAAACAAGCCTGTCGATTATTTCCTCGCTGGAGGAGGTGGACAGGTATGTCTACTGGAAATATTCTGGGAAGTCGTGCCATTGTATTCCTATTTTTCTCGAACGTCTGGCCCCGCTTGGTGCCGTGGCCATCGGGGGCCGTATTGTTGGAACTGTTTTGACATTACTCTTTATCCCTCTTATCTTTATCCTGGTGATGAAGGACAGTCCTCAGCAGGCTACGAAAAATCTACCCAAGGATAATGCAGAATGTTTTTTATAGATAAGCCCTATGTTTCATATTTTTTTAAAAAGACTGTCAGGGATCATGGCATCCCGGTTGTTGCAACAGAGATAGCGAAAGAGATCGGTTTGTATGACGGTACCAAAATGATCAGTGAAGAGCGAGCTATTGAAATGGCTCAGGAGCAGGACGATCTGAGAATTTACACAACATCTGAAAATGCAATCGGCTGGTTGGCAAAGAATGTCCCCTTCAGCGATCTTCCTGGAAAGATAGAATTATTTAAAGATAAAGTGAAGTTTCGAAAAATGACGCAATCAATTTTTCCAGACCTCTATTTCAAAGAGGTGCGGGTGGAGGAGTTGCGAGAGCTGCAGTTGGATGATATTCCGTTGCCATTTATTATCAAACCAAGCGTCGGCTTTTTCAGTATGGGCGTCTATAAGATTGTGAGTTGTGAGGAATGGCAAGACACCGTCCAGTTAATCCATGCGGAAATAAATGAAATAAAGGATCTGTATCCAGACGAAGTGCTGGATACCAGAACATTTATTATTGAACAGTGTGTTAACGGGGAAGAGTTTGCCATCGACGCCTATTATAGCAAAATTGGTGCGCCGGTAATCTTGAGCATCTTTCGTCACACCTTTTCATCCGATACCGATGTCAGTGATAGGGTCTACACCACATCAAAGGAAATTGTTAAAGATAACCTTGCAGAATTTACTGATTTCGTGGGGAAAATTGGAGAAGTGGCAGATGTGAAAAATTTCCCGGTCCATATTGAACTGAGGCGGGAAGAGGATGGAACACTGCTGCCCATTGAGGTGAATCCCATGCGTTTTGGCGGCTGGTGCACAACCGCTGATATGACCTTTTGTGCCTATGGATTGAATCCCTACCTCTATTATTATTTGCAGCAACAACCGGATTGGGAACAGTTACTCCAGGAAAAAGAGGGGAAACTCTTCAGTCTCATCGTTTTGGACAACTCAACAGGTACAGATGGCAGTAGGATCCAATCCTTTGATTATGATAAGCTGCTGGTGGGCTTTGAAAAGGTGTTGGAACTCAGAAAGATTGACTATAAAAGCTATCCTGTCTTTGGCTTTTTGTTCACTGAAACGCGCAAGGAGAATTTCTCCGAGTTGCAATATATTCTGGATTCAGATTTAAAAGAATTTATAAGGACTGAGTAGTCGCGTAAAGTGTACATTTTATTGCACCCTACAGAAGCGTTTTGTTCTCCTTAACTAATCCACGGTCAATGCCACCGGTGCCACTTGCAAATCCCTACCATGTGGAGTAAATTTCCCCTTTCAAATTATATGATACGAGAGATGAGGATTACAATAGTGATCCTCTTTATGTTATTTTATTGAAGGAGAATGGGTATGACAGCTGTAATCACAGAAGAAAAAGTGGCTCAGGCGCAGAAGACATGGGGTGAAGGAATTGTTGCAATCGGCAAGGCGTTCACCGATAAAGGTGATTATGTAAAGGCTGCCGAAAATCACCTCGATGTCTTGTATAACTTTCAGGCAGGCAAGGTACTTTTTAAACCCACTAAGGCAGCAGATGTGCAGTTTCGTAACGATAGAGAAAGTGCCCTCTCGTATTTCGTGGGCGGAAACGATAAGTTTCCTGAAGATCACGGTTTCGCTATCCATCCCTGGACCAATGTTCGTTTTGAAAATGTAGGTACATCTATTCATGGTGACTATGCTGTGGCCATGGGGAACTACTTTTTTACTCAGATCGATGGTACAGAGGCCAAGGTTGAGTACACCTTTGGCTATAATACCACCGAAGATGGAAATTTGAAGATCAGTCTTCATCACTCATCCCTTCCGTTTACCAAATAGCGTACGATACAGATTCCTGAGTCATGCCGATTTTTCGTCGCTGTGACTCAGGTTTTTTTTATTTATAGCAAAGCCTTATTTGATGTGAATGAAAGGCATTGTGTTCCTTTTTGCCTAATTTCACTGGAGAATCAGCAATGACCATAGTACAGGCGCTAATCCTTGGTATCGTTCAGGGATTAACAGAATTTATTCCCGTTTCCAGCTCCGGGCACCTGGTACTTGTTCCCCACCTGTTAGGGTGGGAATTTGATCATTCACGAGCTTTTATTTTTGATGTTCTAGTTCAGTGGGGAACACTTTTCGCTGTTTTTATTTACTATCGTAAAGATCTTACCGACATTGCTGTGGAATTTGTCAGCACTCTGTCCAAAGGAAAACCCTTTGCCACGGAAAACTCACGTATGGGCTGGTATCTGATCCTGGCAACCATACCTGCGGTTATTGTTGGCCTACTTGCTAAGGACCTGATTGAGTCTGCCTTTGCAAATCCAAAGATTACAGGACTTTTTCTTCTCCTTACCGCTGTTCTTTTAATTGTCGCAGAGATTTCCGGAAAGCGGAATCGTAACACTCAGGAAATTGCCTGGTTTGATGCTCTGTGGGTTGGCTGTTCTCAGGTTCTGGCCCTGCTTCCCGGTGTATCCCGTTCGGGTGCTACCATTGCAGGTGGTATGACCAGAAACCTTGATCGTTCCTCTGCGGCCAGATTCTCTTTTTTGATGTCGGTACCTGTTATGCTTGGTGCCGGAGTGCTGGCCTTTAAGGATCTTTTTTCCCTGCAGACAATGGATGGTTTTCTCCTGCCCCTCTGTGTCGGCTTCCTCGCTGCTCTGGTTTCAGGTTATCTGGCTATTCGCTGGCTAATCGCGTATCTGAGCAAACATTCCCTGTATGTTTTTGCCGTGTATTGTTCGCTTGCGGGATGCTTGATACTCTTCTTTTAGTTGATACGTGTGGATGATGCTTTCTGTCTCAGGACTAACCAAGGTTTTTGATCAACAGCCTGTCTTTTCCGGATTTGATCTTACGGTGACCCAAAATCGTTTTGCTGTGCTTATTGGTCCCTCCGGCTGCGGCAAGTCCACCCTATTTGATGTGCTCACCGGGGTAACCGGGGCCGATAAGGGGCGGATAGTCTGGCAGGATACCGAGGTTGCTCATCTTGGAGATCTGGCGGCTTATATGCATCAGAAGGATTTGCTGCTGCCATGGTTCTCTCTGCTGGAAAATAGTCTGCTGCCTGCCAGGACGGGAGGGGAGGATCTTCCAAAGGCAAGATCACGAGCCATACAACTGTTTTCCAGACTTGGATTGGCTGGCTATGAAGAGCATTTTCCGCATCAGGTGTCTGGGGGGATGCGGCAACGCTGCGCTCTGGTACGAACGCTTATGTTTAACCGCGATCTGGTGCTGCTCGATGAGCCGCTCTCGGCACTTGATGCTATTACCAGAAAAAGTCTCCAGTCCCTGCTGCTTCTGCTCCAGAGTGAGTTTGACAGAACTCTGGTTATGATCACCCATGATGTGGATGAGGCACTACTCCTGGCCGATGATCTTTATCTGCTGAGTGCAAAACCCATGCGGATTCTCGAGAAAATCGTGCTCCATGGGGATAAACCCAGACGATTCGATGACCCCGAACTGCTGGATATAAAGGCTATTATTTTGGAGAAGCTGGAGGGAGATATTGACAATGTCCCGTGCTAATATTTTGGCTCTTGCAATACTGGTTTTTCTTTTTGGCCTGTGGGAAGTCGCTTGTCGAGTGCTTGCAATTCCTCTTTTTATCCTGCCACCTCCTTCAAGTATTGCTGCCACTGCCGTGCTCCAGGCTCCCTTGATCCTGCCCCATGCGTTGACCACCGGCCTGGAAATTGTTTGTGGCATTGCTCTGGCCCTGGCCGTGGCTATCCCCTTAGCCATGGGAATGTTTGCCTGGCCCTGGTTGGAAAAGGCGCTCTCTCCTTTTCTTGTGGCCTCTCAGGCAATTCCGGTTTTTGCCTTGGCTCCCCTGCTGGTGGTGTGGCTGGGATACGGGATGGCAGGTAAGATTCTCATGGCCGCAATCATAATTTTTTTTCCCATCACGGTCAGC
This sequence comes from uncultured Desulfocapsa sp., assembly GCA_964538055.1. Classification (GTDB taxonomy): domain Bacteria; phylum Desulfobacterota; class Desulfobulbia; order Desulfobulbales; family Desulfocapsaceae; genus Desulfocapsa. Next base: position 7,877 of record CAZIDU010000112.1, read on the forward strand.
CTCTTGGAGGGGTTTAAGGGCTGTGATCGTGAATTTCGGGTTCTGTTCCGTCTGATGGGAGCAGGGTTCTGGCAGACCATGCGTCTCCTCTACTGGCCCTGGGCTCTGCCGCATTTTTTTGCGGGTCTCCGGGTAGGGGTGACCGTGGCAACCATCGGAGCCGTAATTGGCGAATGGGTAGGCGCTCAAAGAGGCTTGGGATTTTTAATGATCCAGGCAAATGCCCGTTTAAAAGTGGATCTGGTCTTCGCTGTTATTCTGTGGCTGTCTTGTATGGGGCTGCTGCTCTGGTACGGCGTTGGCTGGTTGGAAAAGAAGAGTATTCATTGGAAAAATAACCAACAAATCTTAGAGTAGGACATCGACTTATGAAAAAACTAGTATCTCTAATCTTTATCGTCTGTGCATTTCTTTTATGTGCAGGTTCTGCCTCGGCCGGGAAGTTGACCCTGATGCTGGACTGGTTTCCCAATATTGATCATCTTCCTATCTATGTCGCACAGGAGAGGGGGTTGTTCAAGGAGAAGGGGCTGGAAGTGGAGATTATTTCGCCTTCCGAGACGGCCGATGGCCTCAAACTTGCTGCTTCCGGAAATGTGGATATGGCAGTCTCCTATGAGCCTCAAACGATAATTGCAGCATCGGTAGGCCTTGATGTGAAGGTTGTGGGAAGGCTGGTGGAGCATCCCCTGACCACGCTTCTTTTTCTTAAAAGCGCGCAAATCAAGACCCCCAAAGATCTGGAAGGAAAGAAGATCGGCTACACGGTTCCCGGACTTATGGATGTGATGCTTAAGGCCTTTATGTCCATTAACGGAGTGAAGAACTATGAAGCTGTGAACGTGGGATTTACCATCGTACCTGCATTGGTTGCCGGGCATGTGGACGCGGTGATGGGACCTTTTAAGACCTACGAAACAGTGACCATGGCTCACCAGAATCTTGAGGCTGACTATTTTGAGTTAGAGAAGTGGGGAATCCCGGATTATGAAGAGTTGATCTTTGTCTGCGGGGCCAAGACTCTGGTGCAGAAGGAAGAGAGTATCAAAGGATTTATCGAGGCCGTAGAAACAGCAACTGCCTTTATGCGTGAGCATCCAGAGGAGGCATTGAAAACCTACCTCAAGGCTCTGCCCGAGGCTGATCCTCGTATTGAAACCGATGCTTTTCATCTGACTCTCCCCTTTTATGCCGCTCCTGGTGTCTCAGATGCTGCGGCCTGGCAGCGCTTTGCAGATTTTTCTCTGGAGCATGGCCTGATTGACAAGCCAGTCGTTGCAAAAGATCTGATTCATATCTGGTAGAAGAGTGGAGGCTATGAAAAACTATTACAGGGCTTTGAGTATTGCCGGATCTGACAGTGGTGGCGGAGCAGGGATACAGGCTGACCTGAAAACATTTGCAGCACTCGGCTGTTATGGTATGTCGGTGATAACGGCATTGACCGCCCAGAATACGGTGAGTGTGACGGGGATCCAGGCAGTCCCTCCGGAATTTATAGCTCTGCAGATGGATGCAGTTATGACCGATATCGGAGCAGATGCGGTAAAGGTCGGGATGCTCCATTCTCCCGAGGTGATCAGGATCGTTGCCCAGTGTTTACAGCGCTATGACTGTGAAACCATTGTTCTGGATCCTGTGATGGTGACCAGAAATGGTGACAAGCTCCTCCAGGACGATGCAGTACAGGCCCTGAAAACGCATCTATTTCCCATGGCTGCTGTTATTACTCCTAACCTTGCGGAAGCCTCGATACTCCTTAGCAGGGATGTAACAGAGCGCTCACAAATGGGTGATGCCTGTCGAGATCTGGCGGATCTGGGGTGTGATCGGGTCTTTCTTAAAGGAGGAGCCCTTACAGGTTCTGTCAGCGTGGATATCCTCTACGATAAACTGACTGGAGAACTGTTGGAACTTGAAAGTCCCCGAATTGATACCCGCAACAGTCACGGTACCGGGTGTACCATTTCCTCAGCCATTGCCGCCTGTCTGGCCAAGGGAATGGAGCTGTCTGCTGCAGTGCAGGAAGCCAAGGCATATATTGATGGGGCACTACAGGGCGGTGCCGATATAAAGATAGGTGCTGGCCATGGGCCGGTGCATCATTTTCATAACTGGTGGAATGTTTGAAAATGTAGTAATAAAGTAAAAAAGACTTGGGGGTGCCGAAATTTTGGCTGAGAGTAAACCCCTTGAACCTGACACTTGTAATCAAGTCGTAGGGAAAGTTGGTGGAATCGTGAAAAGTCTTCATCTGCTTCGTTGTAGCAAATTTTCTATGATTACGACGTACTTTGGTACGCCGAAATCATAGTAAGTTTACGAGCCTCGCATATGAAGCTTTTGACGATTCCATTAAGATTGGAATATGTAAAAAACTTCCTTCTGTGTTCAGTTCTGAACATCTTTCCCTTTTATTGTCAAAAATATCCACAGTTTAGCGCTGAAAACTGTACTGTTAATTTATTTTTAATCAAAAGAGGAATGATATGGACACCGCAGAAAAACTTCCCAGCTCCGAAACTATTACCCGCGCACCTTTTGCCAACTCAAAAAAGATCTATGTCCCTGGAAAACTCCATGACATCAAAGTGGCCATGCGTGAAATAAGTGTGGAAGATGATGCGATTCAGGGACCCGGAGGATGTGGTTCGGTGGTAACGGTCTATGATACCAGTGGCCCTTATTCCGATCCGGAGGTAGAACTTGATGTACGTAAAGGCCTGCCCAGACTTCGCGAAAAATGGATTGTGGAGCGGGGGGATGTGGAACAGTTGGATGATTTGACATCCTCCTTCGGAAAGGAACGGCTCTATAATTCAGATCTGGACCATCTTCGTTTTAAGCATGTGAAGAAACCCCTTAGAGCCAGGGCAGGAAAAAATGTCACCCAGCTCCATTATGCTCGTCAGGGCATTATTACTCCGGAGATGGAGTATGTCGCCATTCGCGAAAATCAACGTATTGATGAGTTACAGGAAGAGCTGTCTCAGCATCCCGGGCAGAGTTTTGGGGCAAATACCCCACAAACTCATATAACACCTGAATTTGTGCGTGATGAAATTGCCTTGAGAAGGGCGGTGTTGCCCTGCAGTATAAATCATCCGGAAGCTGAACCCATGATTATCGGCCGGAATTTTCTGGTGAAGATCAATGCCAATATCGGTAATTCCGCTATTACCTCGTCTATCGAGGAAGAGGTGGAAAAAATGGTCTGGGCCACCCGCTGGGGTGCAGATACGGTAATGGATCTTTCTACCGGGAAAAACATTCATGAAACCCGGGAGTGGATTTTGCGGAACTCTCCTGTACCCATTGGGACCGTTCCAATCTATCAGGCCCTGGAAAAAGTTGATGGCAGGGCTGAAGAGCTTACCTGGGATATATTCAAAGATACTCTGGTTGAGCAGTGTGAGCAGGGGGTCAGTTATTTTACCATTCATGCAGGACTGCGACTTCACCATGTGCCCATGACGGCAAAACGGACCACCGGTATTGTGAGTCGTGGCGGTAGTATCATGGCAAAATGGTGTCTGGCACATCATCAGGAAAGCTTCCTCTATACACATTTTGAAGAAACCTGTGAGCTGCTGAAACAGTATGATGTCGGATTCTCACTCGGTGACGGTCTGCGTCCAGGTTGCCTGCAGGATGCCAACGATGAAGCCCAGTTTGGTGAACTGGACACATTGGGTGAATTGACCGAACTGGCCTGGAAGCATGATGTACAGACTTTTATTGAAGGTCCCGGTCATGTTCCCATGCATATGATTAAGGAAAATATGGAGAGGCAGCTGGAGGCCTGTGGTGAGGCACCTTTTTATACCCTTGGACCTCTGGTTACCGATATCGCGCCCGGCTACGATCATATCACCAGTGCCATTGGAGCTGCCATGATCGGCTGGTATGGAACAGCAATGCTCTGCTATGTGACCCCTAAGGAGCACCTTGGTCTGCCAGATCGTGAAGATGTTCGTGAAGGTGTGGTTACTTTTAAGCTGGCGGCCCATGCTGCGGATTTGGCCAAGGGCCATCCCGGAGCACAGTACCGTGATAACGCAATATCCCGGGCACGTTTTGAATTTCGTTGGAATGATCAATTTAATCTCTCTCTTGATCCTGAAAAAGCCGTGGAGTTTCACGATAAAACCCTGCCCCATTCCAATGCCAAAGTGGCTCATTTCTGCTCCATGTGCGGCCCGAAATTTTGTTCCATGAAGATATCCCACGAAGTGCGCGCCTACGCCAAGTCTTTAGAAGCGGAGGCGCAGGCTGCCGTGGAGACGGGGATGAAAGAAAAGGCAGAGGAGTTTGTCCAGTCTGGTTGCCAGATGTACCAGAATGAATAACAGGGATTGAGAAAGTCAGACCTGCTAGCTGCTTATTTTGCTTCCTAGCATCCAGAGGAGCTGCAGGCTGATAAGGGCGTAGAACCCTGCAGTAACATCATCCAACATGATCCCGAAACCGCCATGGATATGTTGATCAAACCACGAGCAGGGAAAGGGCTTGAGTATATCGAAAAAGCGGAAGAAAAGGAAACCGAGTATCCATGCTACCGGGTGATTCGGGGCAGCAATCAAGGTGATAAACATGCCGACAAACTCATCGATAACAATGGGACCGGCATCGGCTTGATCGAGTATCTTTTCTGCAGACCCCGCAAGAATACAGCCAATCACAAAAATGATGCCTATCGTGCCAAGGTAGGTTGGAAGGGGCAGGTTGCGCATGAAAAACCAGGGCACCAGGGCAACAAGAGATCCCCATGTGCCTGGGGCTTTGGGGAGGTTGCCGCTGTAGAATCCCGTGGCCAGAAACATGATGATCTTGTCCATTAGTTTGTCCGTGAATTAATTATATAGTATTTGATTTAAGGTCCGGGGCATTGGAGAAAATTCCAGTGCCAGGACCAGGCATGCAAAAAAGTGATTCTTTTTAGACCTCAGATAAGAATATAGTTGCAGTAGTGGATATGTTCATCTGTTTTTTGCTACTGAAGAGAAAAATATTTTTTACAATGTGTTACATTCAGTAACGACAGACGGCTTAAAGGATTACAACGATTCCCCCAAAGCCGGGCTGGCTAATTTCCAGGTCCGTTTCCAGTCGAACCACCATTTCCACCACCTGAGTTACCACTTCCACTACTGTTCCCTCCGGAACCTCCGGAACCTCCGGAACCTCCAGAACCTCCAGAACCTCCAGAATCACCGGAGTCACCAGGACTGCCGCTACTGGAATCGCCACTTGAGTTGTTACCAGTATCGTCATCACTCTCGGTATCATTTCCTCCACCTGATCCGCCGACACTGTCAGCAGGATCCTTTCCCTCCTGGATAGCGATCGAATAACTTTTTGCCAAAGATTCCATTGAACCCTGTGCGCCATAGGATATAAATGTATTACGCATGGGCCTCTTGCAAAATAGAAATCCAAAGAATACCGACATAACACGCTGAAAAT
>CAZIDU010000113.1:0-12996 GCA_964538055.1 uncultured Desulfocapsa sp.
AGCTGATAATCCCGAAAGGAATAGTCGAATTTACAGAAGAGAAGTTGCTTTATCGTGAAATGGCCTGTAGATACTCATTCACGTTTCAATATACTTTTCAGGGACTCAATAAGCTTACTTGCCTCCCCCTTCGTCAGTCTGTCGACCTCCTTTTTTTTGTAAAATTTGTTGAGAAAGTTCTTAAAGTGTTCCTTATCCCAGCCAAGATCGTCGGCCAGGTGTTTGATATACATTTTCTGACGCAGAGTTAGACCGTATCTGTTGAGACGATAATATCCACTTCGTGTAAAGGCACGCATCAGACGCCTGAACCCCTTCTCATCCAGATATTTTGCTGAACGAACACTGGTTTCACGCTCCAGGATATCCCGGTAATCGTCATCGGACAAGTCCAGTTCCCGTTTGACAATATGAATGACCGCCAGCTTTTTATGGTCCAGTGTCATAAACGCCCTCTCCACTCTCCATTATCTTCAACCGGAGCCTGACCACCTCGTTTCCATTTTATGGTTTTTTCCCACCTGAGGGTACATCAGAACTTTACCGGTGCCTTATCAAACAAGCCCTTGATGGTTTCAATGGGTAGAGGAAAAACAATGGTTGTCGTATTCTCATTGGAGATATCGTTTAAGGTCTGCAGGTATCTGAGCTGCAGGGCCTGTGGATTCTGGGAAATAACATTTGCGGCAGCCAAGAGTTTTTCGGAGGCCTGCAGTTCCCCTTCTGCGTGGATCACCTTTGCTCGTCGCTCCCGTTCGGCCTCTGCCTGCTTGGCAATGGCTCGAATCATATTCTCATTGAGATCCACATGTTTGATCTCGACGTTACTTACCTTGAGTCCCCAGGCATCAGCCTGTTTATCAATGATCTGCTGGATATCTGCATTCATTTTATCTCTTTCCACCAGCATCTCGTCAAGCTCATGCTGACCAAGTACGGAACGAAGAGTGGTTTGGGCCAGCTGACTGATAGCATTGTAATAATCCTCCACCTGGATAATGGCCTTCTCCGGATCAACCACCCGGAAATAGAGGACTGCATTGACCCGTACGGTCACATTATCTCTGGAGATAACGTCCTGGCTTGGTACATCCATGGTAATTACCCTCAGATCCACCCGGCGCATCTGCTGAATTCCAGGGACAACAATTCTCAGCCCCGGCTTCTTTACCATCTGAAAGCGGCCTAGAAAAAAAACCACCAACCGTTGATATTCTGGAACAATCTTAAATGAAAGTGCCACCAAAGCGATGAGCAGTCCGATTGGAAAAACAATAATAGGTACAGTATTCATACTCTTCTACCTCCTGTATTGGTGTTACCGATAGATTCAGGCCATTCTGCCTGAAAACTTTAATTTTCTCGCTTTTTTCACCCCAAAGCATGTACCAGAAAAAGACTTACTAGAGGGAAATACGTAATAATAAGTAAAGTGATCATCAACAATGCCAGGAAGGGCAAGGTGGCGCTGTAGAGCTGGATCACAGGTCGTTCAAAGCGATAACTAGCCAGAAAAAGATTAAGCCCCACGGGCGGTGTACAGTAACCGATCTGCAAATTTGTAAGAAAGATTATACCAAGATGAATCAGATTGACTTCATAGCCCCTGGCAATGGGGACAATAAGTGGCACAATCAGAACCAGTGCGGAAAAAATATCCAGCATGGAACCGACAACAAGGAGAAAGATATTCAACAGCAGGAGAAAGGTATATTTACTGGATATATAGTGGCGGATAAATTCAAAGAGTCGCATGGGTACTTCCTGATCCACCAGAAAATTAGTTGTGGCCATGGACGCTGCAAGGATTACCAGAATACCGCCAAAAAGCATCATGGATTTCACTATGATCCCGGGCAACTCCCGCAGCTGTATGTCTCGATAAATAAACACCTCAACCAACAGCACATAGAGAGCAGTTATGGCTGCCGCTTCTCCAGCCACCAGAAACCCACCATAGATTCCACCAAGAACAATAAAAGGCAGGGGCAGTTCCCAGACCGTCGACCTAAGGACTGCAAGTATTTGCCGACTGTTCAGCTCTCTGCCCTGCACTTTTCTGGGCGGACTCTTGTGGATGGAATAAGCAACCAGCAAAAGCAGCATCAGAATGCCCGGCAAGATACCCGCCAAAAAGAGGTGATCTATCCGAACTCCGGCTATAACACCATAGAGAATGAGCGGTAAGCTTGGTGGAAACAGCAATCCCAGACTCCCGGAGGAGGTAATCAGGCCCAGGGAGAATTTCTCTGTATAGTTATCCTTAAGCAGTGCCGGGAGAAGTAGCCCTCCAAGTGCAAAAATGGTCACCCCCGAGGCACCGGTAAAGGCGGTGAAGATTGCACAGACCAAAAGCGAAATGATAGCAAGACCACCCGGAAGCCACCCCAGTAACACATTCGACAGGTCGAGGAGACGCTTTGGGGTGCCGCTCTCAGACAGGATGGTGCCTGCAAAAATAAAGAGAGGCAAAGCAAGCAGAAGCGGCGTATCCGTCAGGCGTGACATCTCAATGATTACCACTGAGATGTCAATATCCACACTGTAAAATGAAAGCAGGGCCACAGCAGAAATAACAATAAATAACGGACTGCCCAGAAGGGCCAGTGCAAGAATGGCTACCTTTAAAGTATTCACCCTTCACTTCCTGTATCGGTATTCCGTAGAGAAGAAACAAGCAATCGAATATCTGCCGTGATTGCCACAAAAAAATGCAGGGTGATCAGACAGAACCCTATGGGAAAAATCAGCGACCAGACCCAGGAAGGGATGGTCAACAGGGGGAGACTGCCAAAAGAAAATTCATTACGAACAAAGAGAATAGCAGCCCAGGTGAGTGCTGCAGCAATAAAAGTAGAAAAAAGATCTATAAACAACCCTATCCAGGGTTTGACATTCTCAGCTGCCAGATAGCCAAGCACATCAATACAAATATGTTTTTGTTCTCTGGTTGCCACCACTGCTCCGAACATGCCGCACCAGATAACCAGATGCCGCAGCAGTGGATCAGCCCAGAGCAGGCCACTGGAAAAAAATGTCCGCAGTCCAATCTGCAGACAGGCAAGCAGGATCATAGTCACCAGCAGGATGCAGAGCAGTCCGTCTACGAGTCGTTTTTCAAAGAGCAGCGTTTGACGGACAAACTGTTTGATGCGCATACATCCTCCAAGTCCAATGGTATGGAGTTCTACTCTCTTCTACTTATTGATTCTGGTGATTGCGGTATTCGTTCAGTAGTTTCATTACTTCCTTATGGATTTCCTGACTGAAAGCTTCACCCTGCAGTCGCTGCACCGTTTCGTCATGTTTATTATTGAGGATAAGTATGTCGTCGGAATTCGGAGAAAGAAAAGTAACCCCATTGTCCTCTAATACCTGCCTGGATTCCTCGTTACTTTTTCTGGTGTCAGCGATGAGTAGATCAAAATGTTTTTTAGCTGTTTTTTTGATCATTGCCTGATACGAATCCGGGAGGCGAGCAAACTTTTTACTATCCAACAGCATGGCACCATAGGCATAGCCAAAGGGGATATCAGATATATATTTTGTTTTAGTGAACCATTGCAGAACAATGTTCCCATACAGTGAGTTAAATACCGTCTCCACCATTCCGGTCTGCAGAGAGGTAAGGACATCGGGAATAGTCAACGGCAGTGGAGTAATACCCAGTGTTTGCAGAAAGGTCGCGCTAATGGGATCATTCTCCGGAGCCCATACCTTACTTTTTTTCAGATCACTGAGAGTGGAGACAGGTGCAGTGGACATGGAGTAAACGAAACCCACTTCGGTCATGGCAATAAGTTCCAACCCCTGGTCACTAAAGGCCTTATCAAACAACGGCATAAGCCCCTCCCGTACATGATCGACTTCCTCGTAAGATCGAAAAAGAAAGGGTGTTCCCATGATGCGAAAATCCGGTACCACGCTGCCAATACCGGTCATGGTAAAACCGCCACCATTGAGCTGCCCCACCCGTACTTTGCGGTACACCGCCCGATCGCCTCCCATGATCCCGCCCGAGTAGATCTTAAAACCCACATCCCCATTGCTCTGCTGTGTCACTTCTGCGGCAAAATCGCGAAAGCGTTTTGTCCAGATACTGCCCTCCGGAGCGATACTTGCCACCTTAAACACATATTTGGGTTTGGCCTGTGCTTGACCGCAGATGCACAGGGCCATTACAAAAAGGATCAGAAGCTGGATATTTCGTTTAAGATGGTACACATTTTTCTCCTAAAAAAACTGTTCGACGTCACTCAGTAGCTTACTGGCATTTCGTTTGGCCAATTGATTGGCAAGCCCCAGATCTGGCCTGCGTTCAAGCGGGAAGTCAAGGACCTCCTGGAGGAGAGCGCTGAAAAGTTCACGATCGAAGGACATTCGCGCATAGGTCTCGGCATAGAGGACAAGACCCGGAAGATATTCCCTGTTGCTGATACCAAGCGCCCGTTCAAAATGATGGCGACTCCTCTCAGGATTCCCTCCCAGAAGTGGAGGTTTAGAACCGTAGTAGGTGCCAAGAAAGAGATGGGCCGCACCGTGATAGTAGCTTTCATCCAGTTCCAGAACACGCCGCATGATCTGCTCCACCCGGACCAACTGCGCCAGAGATGCTGGCGATCCCTGCTGATGACGAATCCAGGTCGTCCAGCCACTACCGGCCCAGAACAGAGAATCAACATCACTGCTACTCAAGCCTGCCAGGCTCTTCTCCAAGTCAGGCAGTGGAAGTGTTGTTATTGCATGAAGCTCAACATTTGGCCACAGCAGAGCCAGGCCGTATTTTCTGGCCTTGATACTCACAGTGGCCGCCCGTTGTGACTTGTTGCACACATCGAGTGCCGCAGCGTAGCCGCTAAAGGCCTTGGTTGCAGTTATCAGTAAATCCTTATCTTCAAGATCCGAGGCAATCATGGAGTCGAGCATCAAAAGAAGTGAGGGGGTTCCCTCACAAACAAGTTCAATATCCGTCTGCTGCTGTAGATTTGTTATAGCAGGACGCATAAAGGAATCCGCAACCATCCCGGCACAGCCGCTCAAGGTCTGCAGCAAAACAAGAAAAACAGATAATCGTAGGGCCTGCATCTTCATATATAAATATTATCAGTCGCTCAACGTGCTTGTCAAGGGAAGTCACAAAGTGCTATTGAAGCTCCATGGTGGTTCCAACTGACATTATCCCACTGAAAAATCATCATTTCAACTATATCCGTCTGTAACCCTTTCAGCTTCCATTGATTCTGTGATAGAATGGTATTGATCATCTATATGGAAAGGCGACGCCCTTCCCTTGTCAAGAAACATCAGAACCATAAAACTGGATTTTTGGTGGATTACAATGAAGACAGTTCAACTGGGCAGGCTTAAAAAAAAAGTATCCATTGTCGGTTTAGGGGGTGAAGGGGTTCTCCGCACCTATGATAGACAGGATGAGGCGCAACTGGTTATCCGGGAGGCCTTGCATCAAAAACTCAGCTACTGTGATTGTGCCCGGGTATACTCTGACAGCGAGCTCTATTATGGAACGGTCTGGAAAGACAATCCCGAATTACGAAGGACTATTTTTCAGACATCGAAATCTGCATCTCGTGACAGGGATGGAGCCATGGCGGATCTTTCTGCTTCCCTGAAACGCCTTGAGACTGATTATCTTGACCTCTGGCAAATTCATGATGTGCGTACCGAAGAAGATCTTGCAAGCATTTCCAGCCTCGGAGGTGCCCTGGAGGCCTTTATTGCTGCAAGGGAGAACGGCCAGGTAAAAAACATTGGCGTAACCGGACATCACGATCCCCATATCCTTACCAAAGCAGTGGAACAGTGGCCCGTTGATACGGTCCTGATGCCGGTAAATCCTGCCGAGATGGTGATCGGCGGTTTTCTAACCCATACCATGGCAGCAGCCCAGGATAAAGGTGTGGCAGTCATTGCCATGAAGGTACTTGGGGCAGGACACTATGTTCTCCCTCACCTTGGCATCACCGCCGAATTACTCACCCGTTATGCTCTTTCCTGCGGCATTACCCTGGCGATTGTCGGCTGCTCGACCCCGGAAGAGGTACGTGAACTTGCTTCAGCTGCAAGTCTGCCCCTTTTAACTCAAATCGAAAAAGATGGAATAACAGAGCTATTTAGACCCCATGCAAAACAAAACGCATTTTATCGCGGCGACCTCAAAAGATAAGACAATCATGAAAGATTGTAATCCCTTTACAGATCGAATTTGCCGAGATATCCGTAACGGTCTGTCGAAGGCCCTTATGAATTCACTCACTCATCTTGACTTGACTCCGGCACAGAAAATAGCCGATACTTATTTAGCAGGCGATCTGCAGCCCATATACAGACACTATATCGATGATCGCATGAAGAGCTATGACAGGGCATTGCAGAATATCAGGTCCTTCCATATAACGGATGCTTTCGACAGGGCCCTTGTGCTCTGGGACGAAGAGCTGTTTTTTGAGGTGCATGAGATTCTGGAACAGGAATGGCTCCACTCCACCGGGGCAGAGAAGCTGATTTTACAGGCAATGATCCGTGGTGCTGGCATGTATGTTCAGCTGGATCGTGATAACACAAAGGGTGCGGCCTCCATGGCAGCAAAGGCAGTTATAGCCCTGGAGTGCAATCGCAGCGAGGTTCCGAATATTTTTGATCTGGACCTCCTGCTAGACAAGCTGAGAAATATTGACCCGGTACCTCCAAAACTTTGGAGAAAGATATCGGAGTAGAGCAGAAAGATTTAAAAACTGTATCAAGGATGTTTTTTGTCCGTAACCTATCATTCAAAGGAGATAGATCATGTCCCAGAAAAAAGGTCCAAAACATTACCGTCGCCTGCAAAAACGTTTCCCTGAGGTTCTCGATGCAGTACAGAATCTTGGTGCCACGGTCCGTAAATCCGGGCCACTCGACAACAAGACTGCAGAACTTATCCAACTCGGTGTTGCCGCCTCACTGGGATCAGTCGGTTCAGTCAACTCTCATACCAGACGGGCACTGCAGGCAGGAGCAAGTGAAAAAGAACTGCAACACGCCCTGCTCCTCCTCATTTCAACCATCGGTTTTCCCAAGGTAGCAGCTGCACTTTCTTGGGTAGACGATGTGCTGGATAAGAAATAATTACATCTTACCTTCATACTGTAAACTCCCACAACGGAACATCTCTGTTGTGGGAGAAGCATTCTAGCACTGGCTTTGCCCACAGCCAAGCTTCTTAATACCTTAGAAATTCTTGCGAAGTCTGCGCTTATCTCGTGTTTTTTTGAAAAGAATTTCCTGAAGGTACTTTCACCCCTCAGGGGGGGGGACTGAACAGAGTACCGGCTTATCGTTCATCACCGGTGTTAGGCTGAAGGTCGCCGTAATACAGTCTTGCCTTCAGACTAAACACTTTTAGCCTACATACCTTGTCGTAATAGCAATAGAAATCAAAATCAATTTCTTTGTATTTTATGACAGAAGCTTAGGAATAAAATACTAACTCACAACTGTAATTCCAGCAGTTTCGGCGACTCCTTCCCCAACACAGGCTACTACCCTCACAGCAGTTATGATAAATGATCAAGGCATCCAATCTCAATACTATTCGGTGTTGTCACTGGTTTTAATAAAAATGACACATCAAACTGGACCAAAAATCATCTTTTCCTAGGTACTTCAGTCCTATCTGATGGGCCTAATTACTTTCCTGCGGTTAAAGATGCCGGATGCAGTCATCCCGTTATCGTTAAAAAGCCAGTGACACTCAGGAATTCAAGTGGGTTGATACGATGATTGGGAATGCCAAGAACTCTATCCATTGTACATATCATGCCGTAAGTGAAAACATGTTCCACGCTATCTCGCTGAGTTCTGTTTCTGCTTCAACAGGCGATTGTTAAAAGAAGATTCACGAGCGAATGAGGCCTCAATAATATATTTTCTCATGGGTAGCTTTTTTCCGCTATCCTGCTTTCTGGAACATCCCTTCTTTATGGAATGACAGGCAATACCGATCTTACAGATATTGCTCAATACTGTGCAGAGTCGGGTATCATGACAAATCCGGCCCTTGTGACCGGGTTTTCTCTGGTCCTTTGTGGATTTTGTTTCAAGATAGGTGCAGCCCATTTCATCTCTGAATACCGGATATTTATCATGGTGCTCCAACATCCATAACTGCCTTTATGTCAGTTGCACCTAAAGCAGCTGGTTTTAAAGTTTTCGGAAGTTTTTTTGATGACAGGATTTGCGCAACTCCATGATCATTTGGGAATAGTTGTTGTAGCTCTTGCCTTACTCTCCAGGGGAGTAGGAAATAATAGACCTCTCCCAACGGGAGATTAAACGAATGCTAGCCTATTTGCCACTATATCATAAGGCAGCGTGGTGACAATTTTTTTTTAAACAAAGGGAACCTTCAAAGTGGATTAAGTATAGCGGACTCTTGCAAAACACTCTATACTTCTACTATCACTAAAGAAAAGCGGGATGAAGAAAGGGCATATTCAATTCTGTTTCGTTCCTGTATGTTTGCCTGAGTTCCCTAAACGCCATCTGTGGCTGGTTGTCGTCAAAGGGTTCAGTAAAAAAACCGTTGATGCTCCTTACAACTGAGCCAATGAGACGAAACAGGGAAATTCTGTGGTGAATAATAGAGACGCATATAACGCGCTGGCGTGTAGAGAATACAATCCGTTTTATCAAGCAGAATTATGATATCGAAAAAATACGTGGCGATTCTTGTCCTGGTAGCGTAATATTTTGCGTTTGTCTGGCTTGGTATCAAAGGAAAATTCACTCACTTCACTTAGTACTTTCCTAACAGAAAGTGAATTTTTATCACTTTGCCATGAGAAGAGCCGTGTTTGGTCTCGAAATTATGTTTGACTTTGAATCAGCCAATACCGTAACGTATTATTGTGCTGAGAAACCAGGCTGATGCCTGATTTGGATATTGTCCTGGCTCTGTTACGTAGCCGGGTCGTACGGAAGGAGGAGTATAAGAAATGCTGGTTATTTGTGAAGATTGTGCAAAAAAATACAACATTGATGAGACCCAAATTAAGGGTGAGAGAGCCAAGATCACCTGTAGAGAATGTGGGCATATTATTGTTGTCAAAAAGCCCGAAGCAGTGAGTGCTCCGTTTGAAAATAAGTTGGAGTCCAATGCCCCCCCCCTTGAATCTTCGGAAGAACAGCAGAAAACACCCCCCATTTCTGCAGTATCACGGGTGAAACCCTCAGCTCCAACAGGAAAGGGTATGCCTATTGGTGGCTATATCCTGTTGACATTGATTACTGGTTTTGTGATGGTCAGTGGGGCCTTTGGTTATCTCTATTTCAAGTACATCCCCGAAATTATCAATAACCAGATAGAACTGCGAACCTCGGCTATTACTACATCTTTTAGCGGTGTTATCCAAAAACCTCTCTTGCTTCGCAATTATCTGCAGGTCAATAAGGAAGCGAAGAGGACCAGCAAGCTCCCTGGTGTTGCCTATGTTGCAGTTATAAATAAAAGAGGTGTTGTAATCGCAGGCTTCTTCAGTGATATCGGTCGCTTCAACAAGAAGTTCGAGGCAAGAGTGAAGGAAAAAGGCTTACCTCTTGATATGTTTGCCCAGAACAAACTGTCTTCCGGTACAGATAAGGCAAGTACCAGAATTAAAGTGGGTGGCCAGATCATTTATGATGAGGTGGCTACCATCCCAGATAATGGGGGTGAGGTACATGTGGGCATCTATGTTTCTGAGGTCGATGGTGCCATTCGTGCTGCCCTCATTTCACCGTTGACCCTCTCCATACTCGGTGCTATCTTGATCGTTGGCTTTTTCGTTTTTCTTTTCCTTACCAGGACTATTACCAGGCCCATGAAGGAATTGACAAATGTAGCCAACCGAATCAGTCTCGGTGAAATGGATCTTGTCGTCAAAAGTAGTGGCCCCCGTGAAATGAGAACACTTGCAACTTCTTTCGAACGCATGCGACATTCAATTAAGAGTGCTATGGAAAGGTTGAGCAAATAAAAAAGAAGTATTTCGATAGTTGTACAAAACGCTTTATTTAGAGAAGAGGAAGAAGTTCATGATACGTCCAACAACTCGTATTTTGATGATAATAGTTTTTTTTGTTCTGGTCACAGTTCAGTTTTCTATTGCGGCAGGCTATAAACTGTCCATGTTACCCAGATATTCCACTGAGGAAATCAATAACAGGATTACCCCTCTGGCCAAATACCTAAGTGAACAAACCGGCTTGGATATTACCCCGACACTGACATCAACCTTTGATCAGTATCTAAAGCAGCTCTCAAGCGGCGGGATAGATATCGGTTTTGAGAATCCTTATATTTATGTCCTTGCTTCGACGTCGCATGACGTTATTGCTATGGCAGTTAAGGGAAAAGATGGGGATAAATTCCGTGGGAACATCATCACTCGTTCCGGGAGTTCTTTGTATGTAGTTGACGATCTCATAGGAAAAAAAATAGGTATTGTTGGGTATACAAGTGCCGGAGGCTACCTGTCTCAGAAACTCACAATGCTTGAAAATGGAATAGATGTGAATCAGGAGTGCACCGTTGAGGAGGCCCCTGAAAACAAACAAGAAAATGTGATTTTATCTGTTTTTACCGGTGATGTGGATGCCGGATTCATTCGTGAATCTGCACTCAATAAAGCTGATGATTTTATACCGAAAGGGGCGATCCATGTTATGGAGGGTACTGCTTGGCTGCCGAACTGGGCATTGTCCATTAGCCGTAATATGCCACCTGAAGACAAAGAAAAAATCATTAAGGCTATTCAAGATATGAAGCATGATAGTTTTGTACTGAAGGCTTTGCAGATTAAGAGTCTCAGACCAGCACATGATAGTGAGTATGATCCTGTCCGCAAAGCTGCCGGCCTTAATTAATTTGTCGCAACCGTGTCCATCCTGCCTCGGCAGGATAAAACAACTCATGAAGAAATCTGATAGACTATGAAAAATATATTTATCCTTACATTGTTTCTGCTTTCTTTTAGCGGAGGATTCGCCCAGGCTAATGAGTATCAACTCTCCATGTTACCCCGTTACTTTCCTGAAAAGTTGCATGCTATGATGAATCCACTGGCATCCTACCTCAGCCAGGAAACTGGCCACACAATTGAAGCGGTTGTAACAGATAACTTTGCCACTTATGAGACGGAGGTTCACAAGGGGAATATTGATATCGGTTATGAAAACCCCTTGGTGTATGTTAATGTCTCTAACCACCATAATGTAATTGCCATTGCAGTGAAGGGCAAAGGTGGCGATAAGTTCAGAGGGGTTATTATCGCTAGGCCTGACTCAGGAATTACAAAACTAGCCCATCTTAATGGAAAAACGGTGATGATAGTCAGCAAAACATCAGCCGGTGGGTTCATGTCCCAGAAACTGGCACTCGAGAAAAATGGTATTGATGTGGACAAGGACTGTCAGCTGGTTGAGGCTGCAGATAACCGGCAGGAGAATGTAATCATTTCAGTGAGCATTGGTGATGTGGATGCTGGTTTTATTCGTGAATCAGCTCTCCACATGGCTGATGAGTTCATTATGCCAGGCTCGGTGAAAACCGTTGTTGAGACGGCCTGGCTCCCCAACTGGGCTCTTTCTGTGAGTAAAGAAATGCCGCAGAACCAACAAGACGGAATTCAGAAGGCAGTTCTGAAACTGGCTCGTGATAGCAGCGTACTGAAGGCCATGGGGCTTACTGCCTTTGTGGCTGCCACTGATTCCGATTATGACATAATGCGTGAACTTGTAAAATAAACGTCAGCTGGTCAGTATCAAATTGGCAAGAGATGGAGTACATGTCTGGATTATTCTTCATCTCTCAGTGGCATAAAAAAGCTATGATTTCGGCAGGTCAATATGTTATCTTTAATTGATGGTGTGTATCTGTTTTACCCTTTCTCCTGATACTATAAAGGCCTCAGCAATGCTCATTCCAAAAGAACCCCCTTATTTAACTGGGTTAAATAGTTATTACCTGCATGTTGATAAGTTTGTTGAACATCTTCAGGGTGAGATCGGATCGGGTTGCCTTTATTGTCAGGCAGTAGACCAGGAGTTACTGGTTTATTTTGATGAACGAGATATTGTTCGCGGAGTAACGCAGAAGAATGGCGAACACGCTCAGGTTTCACAAAGCCTTGAACTTGTTCTCCAATCTTTATCCCAAAAGAATTTTCTGGTCACAATCTATTATCTCGATCCCAATTCGATCTTTTTCTGGGGCCAGATGCCTTCCTTTCAACGGGCTAATTCCACACCCAAATCAACAGATATTACCCTTCCGGATCTCATTCTTCGCTTTAGGAAAAAGCACTTTTCAGGATTTCTTGATGTTAACCTGCTGGATTGTGATGATGGTGCTATTCTTTTTTTCCACCAAGGAGAGCGCAGGGTGGGGTCATATTCCTGGGGAAAAGGGGGGGGGAGTTCTTCTGAAGGTGATTACCATCGCCTTCTCGACCTCTTGCAAACTAATGTTGCCACGTATGACATAGGACAGTTTCAGACCGAGCCTGCAGACAAGTCAGAATCTGCCCTGGAAGATTCGGTTCATGGCTCTGAAAATGAACAATATCTTTCTGACTTGCGCACTGCCATAAAAGAATTTATTAAAATTTATATTCAGGTCGTTCGTAAAAAGATCAAGACAGACCCGATTATTCCATTAAAGCAGAAGTTTCTTGATCATACTGATGAATATCCAGCGCTTGACCCTTTTAGAAAATTATATGAACTCAAGTATGATGGAACAGTAGAGTTTGAAGATAATGCGCCCAAGGAGGAAATGGCAAAAGGTATTGTTGACTGCGCATGGAAGGTTGTTGGAGACAATAAACTGCAAAAGAAGTTCAGGGCAGCGGTTTACAAATGGGACTATAAGGCTGCCTTGGAAGAACGGGGGATTGATGTCGAGCGCTAGTACAATGTAAAACATAATACTTCGCATTTGTAACGTGACGTGTTATAATT
>CAZIDU010000114.1:0-12942 GCA_964538055.1 uncultured Desulfocapsa sp.
TGTTTTGGGCTCTGCTACCTACAGAGGCTATGCACTTATTATACGAATTCAGCAGATATACTTAAAATCAGATATTAAATTATTCCTCAGGAGCCAATTATATACTGGTAGAATTTGATGGTTTAGAGTTGTTCTAAAAATCATACAATCGGTATCTCCTTTTCCTTTTTATCTTTATAACAATAATGAGGCTTGGTTATGAACCAGGAAGAAACTCTTGCTGCAGTACTCAGTTCCGATGAACTGCCAACCCTTCCCACCGTCGCTTCAGAGATCATTACTCTGACAGCACGAGAGGATACGACTCTTGCAGATATCGCCAACCTGGTATCAAAGGATACCGCACTCTCTGTCAAGATACTGAAAGTCTCAAACTCTGCTTTTTACAGTTTTGCCCAGCAGATAAGCTCTATTAATCAGGCCGTCTCTATTCTAGGCATTAATGCGGTGCGAAGTCTGGTACTCTCATTTTCTTTTTTAAGCATGAAGGGTGGCAAGAAAAAGGTTCATTTTAATTTTGAACAATTCTGGAAAAACTCCCTTGCCTGCGCTGTAGCCTCAAAGCTCATCCTTGAAAGGGTAAAAGGTGCCGATACTGAAGAAATCTTCATCTGTGGCTTACTGCAAAACCTTGGAGAATTAATCGTTGCCATAACCTTTCCTGAAGAATACGAGGCAGTTCTTGCCAAAATAACAGAAGGTCAATATGACGCCCTGAACGCCGAAGAAGACACCTTTGGAACCTCTCATCCCACCATTGGATACGAAGTTGCCAAAAACTGGGGTTTCCCTGAAGTACTTCTCTTGCCCATTTTGTACCACCACGATCCGCTGCAGTATAAAGGAGGCAATAAAAAAATTGAAGTTACATGCAAGGCATCCTATCTTTCAGATCTTCTTGTGGCCATTCTCTACTCAGACAAACCACAGGATTTCCATAACCGGTTCCGTAAAGAAGCAAAAAAACTTCTCGGCTTAACTAATGAAGACCTGGATCATATATTAGGTGAAGTCCATATTCAGGTTGACCATGCCGGTGAATATTTTGGGCTGCGCATCAAGAACACTAAATCCATTCAGGAAATTCTTCAGGAAGCAAATATCCGACTCAGTCTCATAAATCTTGACTTTGATCAGATGAACCAGGAACTGATTAAAGCAAAAATGGAGCTTGAAACATTAACCAGTGAACTGAAAGAAAAAAACGAACTGCTAGGGAATCTTGCAAATGTGGATGGCCTGACAGAGATCTACAATCACCGCTATTTTCAAAATAGTCTTGATAATGAAATCAACCGTGCCTTACGTAATGAGACTGAAATATCACTCCTCTTAATAGACATTGATTTATTTAAGAGATTCAACGACACCTATGGTCACCAGGTTGGTGACTTTATCCTCAAAGAATTCAGTGCAGTACTCAAAAAGGACATTCGTAAGTACGACACCTTAGCTCGTTACGGCGGTGAGGAATTCACCATCATCCTACCTGATACTTCAGCAGAAGAGGCCTGCGCTGTTGCCGAAAAACTACGATCAACTGTGGACGACTACGTTTTCAGAGATCCTCAGACAAATTACCATATCACCGCAAGTTTTGGTGTTTCCACTGCCAGGCCAGTCACGGATGACACTTTTTTCAAGGGGGATTTTATCAAAATGGCTGACACAGCGCTCTATCAAGCCAAGGAAGATGGAAGAAACCGGGTGGCTCTCTTTTCGGAAAAGAAAAAATGGTATAAATTTTAATCTGTGCTATTCTATGAGCCATAAAATAACTTATGGCAAGAATACGATACTTCAACAGATTCCTAGCAAAGTGATACCACCTTATGACAGAAACTACCTTTAATTACTGCTTTGATTTTCCGGATAACAGTAAAAAACGCTTTCTGATTAAACTGGACCCGGAAAGCTTTGAGTATAAACCTTCCAATAATACGCCTCCGGACTGGGCACTTCTTGGGATTGCCCGTTGCGAATGCTGTCAGCTTGAGCTCTCCGAAAATGATTACTGTCCCATTGCAGCAAACATTGCAGATCTTGTTTTTGCATTTAAAGACACCGCATCCCATAAGTCATGCCTTGTTTCCTGTATCTCTACCGCTAGAACCTGCAGCAAGGACACCACGGTCCAGGAGGGACTTGCCTCAATTATGGGCATTATCATGGCCACAAGCGGCTGCCCATCCATGGGCATATTGAAACCCATGGCTTGTTATCACCTTCCTTTTGCAACCGTTGAAGAGTCAATGTACCGCTCTGTATCAGCCTACCTGCTACGCCAATACTTTTCACACCAGAAAGGCGAGAATTGTGATTTCTTTATGCATCGCATTCAAGAGTATTACAGTGAAGTCCAACAGGTCAATGAGGGGATTTTAAAACGAATCAACATGACCTCCGAAATGGATGCTGATAAAAATGCCATTGTCACCTTAAATGCCCTGGCCCAGATTCTCGTTATGGAAGTTGACGAAGACCTTGATTCCCTGAAACGATTGTTTATTTGAGGGATAGTTGTTCAGGCACAATCTGATAATTTTGTTGATTAAGTTGATCCAACCTGACAATCACTGGTATGAATCATTAAAAATGATATGAATTTTAAGACCTTACCACTGGCTATTCATGAGAAAATATATAAATAGAAAAGGCAGAACCAAATCAATGATCCTACCCTTGAAGAGAAACTTTTCAGGAATATTACTTTTTCTTTTTACGAAACCTGGAACCTTCAAGACCAACTAAACCAATTCCGAAGAGGAGCATTGTTGCTGGTTCTGGGACAGGAGTAGCTGTGTCGAAAACACCCTTCGAGGTTCACGTTACTCACTGCAATTGCATCAGTCCCTAAAACGGATAGTCCGGTCAGCGTGACATCAACGTTATAATTATTAGCGGCAATCCCGTAAATAGCAGAAATCGGATAACCGGGAACTCCCCAGTCATAAAGTCTAATTGGGTTAGCCCAATCTGCAATATGGATTCCGTTCACCGTCAATTCCAGAAAATCTGATGTGGGATCACCTGTATAATTGGTTGGGTCTATTCGCAGTGTTACATAGTGGAGAGCATAAGTCGGGTCATATGACCCCATATAGTCTACAGTGGTTGGGTCGGGTGTTGCATTGTTTGAGGAATAGTGAGTGGGAATCGCCCATAGGTACATGGGGTCATCTACCAAGTCAAATGTCTTACTCCATGTATCATTTTCACCAAGATTTACATTGGCTACATCAGCATAACTAACATACTGAATATGGGTTGCTTGAGCCTGAGAACACGGTAAACTTATCCCAAAAAAAATTACGGCTGTGAAAAGTTTAATCATCTTTCCTCTCCTCATCAAAAAAAAGCAACATCACCTTTTCAAACAGGCAACTCGGCTATCTCTACAGATCCTTAGGTTTCCGTCCCTGCTTCTCATCAGGCTTGACTCTTTAGCAATGTATACTATTGTTACATCACAGGGGGTTTTAAATACATCGGTAAATATACCCATTTTCAAACACAAATTCGATGTGTTACAGCGTGGAACCAATATGGGCATTTGCTATATTGAAAATTCAGAAAAGAGCTCGCGGGAAGATTAACAGGAATAGAAAAGGATAAGGTTGAGATGCTTCCTAGGGTATAACCGGAGGTTTACCGCTACCTATGTCGGATTTGCTCCCACCTTATTTCCAGAATTGTCAGGTCAGACCAACTACATCTGAGGTAATCATAAAAAAGCCAAGAATAGCCGCCCCAGAAAATCACTCTTTTCCACAATGCTTGATCAAATCCTGATTTGTGGTCACAGAATCACATCATGGATTCGGGGTCTACGTCTATCTCTATTCTGATATCGCCCTTTGTGAGACTTGAATTCTTCTCAAGTACCCTTGCACAAACACTATGCAACGCATTGGCATCATTTCCTTTTATTAAAACTTGCCAGCGATAACGGTCACGGATTCTATCTATGGGCGATGGTGCAGGACCCAATATTTCAATCCCTGCAGGTTTTCCAGTCCGACAAAGCGCCGCCACCTGTGCAGCTGTTTTCTGGACCTGCTCTTCGTGTCCACCTGTGATTCTCAAGTTGATCATACGCAGAAAAGGTGGAAATTTTGGGTTTGCTCTAATTTCCATCTCTCTTTGATAAAGTTGCTCATAATCATGGGCCTGGGCAAGTTGAATAGCATAATGCTCTGGTCTAAGTGTCTGAACAATCACTCTTCCTGGGCTTTCTCCCCTGCCCGCCCTTCCAGTCACCTGTGATAAAAGCTGATATGTTCGTTCAGCGCCGCGATAATCCGGCATACTGAGGCCACCATCTGCCCATATCACACCGACAAGGGTAACATGGGGAAAATCATGCCCCTTGGCTATCATCTGTGTTCCAATTAGAATATCAATTTCCCGTTGATGCATTTTTTTCAACAATGCGAGAAATTTTCGCCTATCTGCAGCCGTATCGGAGTCGATTCGTGCAACACGAGCTTCGGGGAAACTCTCCTGGATTTCCGATTCGATACGTTCCGTTCCATATCCCACCGGAGTAAGTTTGGTGGAGTTACAGGAACCGCAGATCACCTTATCCTGAAGGGTATAGCCACAATAGTGACACATCAGTTTCGCTCTTCTTTTATGATAGGTCAAAGAGACATGGCAGTGGAGACACTTTACGGGCTCTCCGCAATCGCTGCATAGATAAACGGAAGAGTATCCTCTTCGGTTCAGCAGTAGAATGGACTGTTTGCCCTGCTCAAGATTGATGCCTAGTTCTTTATGGAGTTTTTTACCAATGGCTTCCTGATAGTTCTTTTCCTGCTTATCACGAAGATCAACCAGCTTTACACTTGGAAGAGGTCGGTTTTCAACACGTTTCTTCATGCTAAGCAGTCTGAACTTGCCATTCTGAGCCTTTGCAAAACTTGTTATGGTGGGTGTACCTGAACCTAGAATCACCACGGCCTTATTATACCGAGCCCTGAGAATGGCAAGATCACGCCCCTGATAGCGAAGCCCATCTTCCTGTTTATAGGCACTGTCATGTTCTTCATCAACAACGATAAGTCCGGGATCAGCAAGGGGCGCAAAAACGGCAGAACGGGCACCAATAACAATCTTTGCCTGACCGGTGGCTGCAAGGGTCCATTGGTCAAAGCGCTCTCCCGGGCTAAGGCCCGAATGAAGAAGTACCACCATATCGCCAAAGCGTGAAACAAAATGGGCTTCAAGCTGGGTGGCAAGTGCAATTTCCGGTACCAGTATCAGAACATCACGACCAAGTGCCAGTGTCTCTTCAGCTGCACGTAAATACACCTCTGTTTTCCCAGAGCCGGTGACGCCATGAAGCAAAAAGGGATTAAATGTCTTTTCCTGTAAGGCCGGGATAATTTTGGAAAGCACCTGAACCTGTTCTTCATTTAAAAATTCCGGTTTTGAAAAATGAACCAGTGTTTCGCCAAAGGGATTCCTGTAAACTCGACGTTTTTCAGAACAGACCAGCCCCAGCATCTCAAGTTCCTTCAAGGCTTTAGAAGCACCACTATATATTTTGCGAATATCAGTGGCGGCAACCATATCCACCCCCTGCTCTTTTGAGAGTTTTGAAAAATGAAAGAGCGTGCGCAGCATGGGAACAGTCAGGATCGCACCATTTACATCGCACTTGGATGCCTCTTTTAAAGCTACTTTGCCTGCATCCCCCTCTATTGATTCGGGTAGTTTAATGGTTGTTAATATCTTGTAACAGAGTTCCAGTTTTTCATTGGTCTTTAAATTATCGAGAACATACACGGTATGGATCAGTTTTTTACGTTCAAATGACTGTATAACTTTTCGAAATCCTGCATCTGCCAAAACTTTTTTGGTCATCGCCGGACTTAATTCTTTTTTATGGAGCAGGACGGAAAACCATTCAGGTTCAGATAAGCCGGAAGCAGGCCATTGAATACTGTTTTCTTGGATATCAGGCATAAGCTGCAGCATCTTTCGGTTCCGGGGAGCAAGCCCTCCTGGAAGTGCCGTCTTTACCACCTCACCAATGGGGTAATGATAATAATCGGCAATCCATCTAAAAAAGGGAACAAGGTTTACGGGGAACAGCGGTTTCCCCTTTTCATCAAGAAAGCTGATAACCGGAAGTATCCTGTAACTGACATCTTCTTCCGGAAGAAGCCCTAATACATAGCCTGTCACCTTCTGTTTCCCCAGACGTACAAGTACCCTTCTTCCGACCGGATCACCTTCCTCATCGAAATCAAATGAGTACGACAGGGTTTGAAACAATGGGGCAGCGACAGCAACCTCAATTCTACTCATGCACTACACTTCCTTTTTTTCAATGACAGATGAATGTTTCCCGTGTACAAAATAGCAGCCAGTTTTATACCATATTTTCTGTATAACCACATCGCCGACCATGCAACTCAATTACCCCGCCGATCTTCCTATCGTCTCCTATAGGGAGGATTTTCTTAAACTCCTGCAGGATAATCAGGTAATTATAGTTTCAGGAGAGACCGGATCCGGTAAAACAACCCAACTTCCGAAATTTTGCCTTGAATTATTTCCCCGTGATTCCTTCCTTATAGGCTGTACTCAGCCCAGGCGAGTTGCCGCGACCTCGGTTTCCTCACGTGTCGGAGAGGAACTCTCCCCCAATTCGCAGCTTGTTGGCTACAAGATACGTTTCCACGACAAGACCACCAGAGACACCCGAATCAAATTCATGACCGACGGGGTGCTGCTTGCCGAGACAAGAAAGGATCCGCTCCTTAAAAAGTATGGTGTTATCATCATCGATGAGGCTCATGAGCGGAGCCTGAATATTGATTTCCTCCTTGGTTACCTAAAGAATCTGCTCCCGAAGCGGCCGGACTTAAAACTTATTATCACCTCGGCCACTATTGATACTGAGATTTTTGCCAGACATTTTAATAATGCACCGATCATGACTGTGGAGGGACGTAGTTATCCGGTGGAGGTCCGATATCAGGAAACTTATGAAACCGATGACAGAGCAGACGTCTCCTCTGTTGAGCAGTGTGTCCAGACCATAGTCGAATTACACAGGAAGGAGATCCCCGAAGATACTCTTATCTTCCTGCCCACCGAAAAAGATATCCGCGAATGTTGCGATCTTCTATCGGGACAGCTTTCTAATACTCTGATACTTCCCATGTTTGGACGTCTCGCTGCAGCCGACCAGAAGAAAATATTCAAGCCCTCGCCACTCGTCAAAGTTATCGTTGCCACCAACGTTGCGGAAACATCAATAACAGTCCCCGGAATCCGCTATGTGATTGATTCGGGACTCGCCCGTATATCCCAGTATAATGTTCGTGCCAGAACGACCAGTCTGCCAATAACCAGAGTTTCACAAGCAAGCGCCGACCAGCGCAAAGGGCGATGTGGACGCGTAGGGCCAGGTATCTGCATCAGACTCTACTCCGAAGAAGATTACCTAGACCGGGATCAATACACCCTGCCTGAAATAAAACGCTCTAATCTCGCCGATGTTATTCTGCAGATGATCAGTATGGACCTTGGCTCGCCTCTTGATTTTCCATTTATCGAACCTCCCCACCCCGGGGCCATCAGAGATGGTTACAATCTTCTCAAAGAACTCGGTGCACTACAAACAGACATGCAGCTGAACCAGACTGGTCAGTTAATGGCAAGACTTCCCATAGATCCGCCCATTTCACGAGTTTTAATTGCAGCTCGTGAGAACAACTGTGTGCGTGAAATAAAAATTATTGCTCCGGCACTCGCCATTCAAGATCCCCGAGTTCGCCCTGCTGATAAAGAAGCAGTAGCCGATGCAGCACACAAAAAATTTGCCCATGAACATTCTGATTTCTTAAGTCTACTCAATATCTGGGATCTCTTTCACGATGTTAAAGAAAAGGGACTTTCGTGGGGCCGGTTAAAGAAATTTTGTAAAAGCCATTTCCTTTCCTTTCAGCGTATGCGTGAATGGATTGATCTCCATGAGCAGTTAAGCAGAATTCTTGATCGTGAAAAAGGCTTTATTGATAATCAGAAACCTGCATCTTATCTGGCGGTGCATAGAAGTCTTTGCACCGGTTTCCTACGAAATATCGGATTAAAAAAAGAGAAAGAAAAGAAACTGTATCAAGGTGCCGGTGGCAAGGAATTCATGGTCTTCCCCGGCTCTCATCAGTTTCACAACTCTGGGAAATGGCTTATTGGAGCAACATTTCTGGAAACTAACCGCCTCTACGCCCTCACTGTCGCCAACGTGGAGGTTGAATGGCTGATTGATGCCTCCAACCACCTCAGCCGTAGATCTTGGTCTAACCCGCGCTGGCAGAAAAAAAGCGGCCAGGTTGTTGCCGATGAAAAAATAAGTCTCTTTGGTCTTATCCTCTCTGCCGACAGAATTGTGAACTTTGGCAGGACAGGAAAACAGAACCAGGAAGAAGCAAGACAGCTTTTCATTCAACAGGCCCTTCTCGAAAATGCAATTCAAGGGAACTATTCATTCCTGCAAAACAATATTGATATCCTAAAAAAATGGCAGGATACCGAAGAACGCCTCCGGAAACGTGATCTTGTCGTGGATGACAATACCCTTCATCTTTTCTACGAAAACAGACTACCGCCAAGTGTGTATGACAGATTTACTTTAAACCGCTTTCTTTCCCGCAAGCGAGATCAGAGTTTTCTCAATATGAAGGAGGAGGATATCCTTTCCCGCAGGCCGGAAGACCGGGAGTTACAGGATTTCCCGAAACACCTCCCTATGGGATCACACACACTTCGCCTCAGTTACCATCTGGCCCCAGGGGAGGAGGACGATGGAGTAACGGTTCGCATTCCAATGGATACGTTGGAGAGTTTTTCCGAATCCAGTTTTGAATGGCTTGTGCCAGGCCTTATTCGTGAAAAAGTAACTTTTCTCCTCAAAGGCCTCCCTAAACGAATACGGAAACATCTTATTCCGATATCAAATACGGTGGACCTGTTACTTGATGACTGCAGCCATTACAAAGGATCACTCTACCACGCGCTTGAGCTTGGAATTTTCAAAATGTTCCGTTTAAAGGTGGGGCGTTCCGACTGGCCAAAATCCCTCCCACCGCATCTCTCCATGCGATACCTTTTATATGATATCAGCGGTAGAACCGTTGCTACGGGAAGAGTGCTTCACAAACTTACGGAAAATATCAGTTCCGGACCGCCATGCAAAATCACCCCGGATAAAAAAACCAGCAACGCACTTGCACGATGGCAGAACAGACTCTTCCAAGGATGGGATTTTGATGGACTTGAGAGACAGATACCGCTCTTCACCTCAACCGAGGAAATTGCCGGCTATCTCTACCCTGCACTCCACGTTGAAAAAAATCGTGGCGGAGTGACCATAACCTTTGAATCTGATCGACGCACAGCGACACAACTCAACACTGGTGGAAGTTTATTTCTTTATCAACTCCACTTCAAAGAGCAGTTTAAAAGTCTTAAAAAATATAGTCACACTGCCCTCTCTGCTCCTTCATCACAGTGGCTTGTCGCCATGTTTGGTAATAGAACCAAATGCAATGACGCATTGCTGGAATTTATTATGAAATCTCTTTTCAGCAAACAGCTGGAAACAATCCCCGACAAGATAAGCTATGAGGAAGAGTTACAAAAAATTCAAGAGCTGGGACTTCACCGAAGAGGACGTGAAATCTGTGATGAAATGTTCCAGATTCTGCGCAAACGCAAAGAAGTGTCAAAGCACATTGAGCACTTTGCGGGACTTGCCAGAAAAAGCCATTCTTACAACAAAGCACAATATAAAGAGTACGAAACCCTGCTGGAAGATATTCTCACGGCAGATTTCTTAACCAACAAATCAGTGACAAACTTATCCGGCTGTGGTCGCTTCTTCCAGGCGCTGATTGTTCGAATTGAGCGAGCCCATGCTAATCCTGCCAAGGATCATGCTAAGGCCAGGGACCTTGAACCATATATAAACAGGCAAAAACAAATTCCAGAGGATATTACAGGCCTTCCTTTTGAATGCAGGGAGGCCATTTCTCTTTACTCTGCCATGGTAGCCGAGTTTCGGGTGGCGGTTTTTGCCCCGGAACTCAAAGGCGGGATACAGGTTTCGGCAAAAAAACTCAAAATGCAATGGCAACATCTGCAGTCTATCTGCCCCGGTATCTAAGGAAGAGTTTCTTTCCAAGATAATAACCGGTTTTTCTTGTCTTCTGTTCCTGAACAAAGAAAACGATCACTATTGATGGCGTCGTAAAAAGGTCTACGTTGAAATAGAATCGTAAAAATTCTTTAATGTTTAAAAACCATTTCACGAAGAAACACAGTCAGCCCCTCTCTCCTGCTCCTCATGCGTACCTGTTCTGGAATCAGGTCGGAATGATCAATTTTTATTACTGCCATTTTATATTCAATATGAGAGGCAAAACGGTTGTCAAGATACCAGGCATAGACAAGTCCCATAAGGAGTCCCGGTGGAGTGAATCCTTCACCGCCATTTACCAGGCGGGTAAAATGATGGTCATTGGCGGGATCCGGGATCATCCTTGCCAGAAGCAGATACTGGGCAAGAGCCTCATCACTGAAATAGCAATTTCTCTCGGCAGAAGAGTTCAAGTAGAGATGATACACTTTCCCAAGTGAGTTATTCTCTGCAACTACGGGACTAATTTCTTTGCGGGCAGCATAGTTCCCCAAAAGTGACTGGCCAAGTGCTACCAGAAATGCCACCTCAAGACTAGTCTCTGAGCTGAATTGATCCTGGCGAATTTTGACCATACTATCCTCGGGATCGTAAAAAGAATACACCTTGTCCCAGTTTTGATTCCTCTTCCATTTTTTATCAGCAATACACTGTACCCCCTTTACAAACAGTAGATGTTCCATGGGGATATCTTTATAGTTCCAGAGAATTTTCTGCAGGGTCTCCTTTATGATAGCGATTTTCTTTTTCGAGCACCCTGATAGTTCAATTTTGATACCCGCCAGAAAGTTTTTTATCTTTTCATAGCGCAAACAGGGAACCTGCATGGATGTGAGATACTTCCTGCCAGGAGCAGCGACTGATAATTTTTCAGGAGCAGCAATGGATGGAACAGAGAGCGTGGATGCTATGGCCCACAGGGTACGTACCACTAGAGCAAACTGTTTTGGATCATGTCTGATAACTCCATTTTCCCGTAGCGCTATCCTGGAATAGATGCCGCATTCAAGAGGAATTATCCCCTGCTCTCTCACCTCATCGCGATCAAGATATATCGGAATTTTTCCTTCCACCGCATAACTCTGGATCACAGTGGCTGGCACGTCTTTGAGTGAGAGACACAAAACCGTATCAAACAGTCCGTCAGTTCCTCCGGGGATATTGTGGTCATAGGCCTTTAAAAGATCTGAAAGAAGAAACTTTCGTTCCGGTTCAGATACACTGAGATCAGTTTCACCCGCCTGGACCCAGAGGTTGGAAACCAGAATTTTCAGAGCTGTCCTGTTATCCTTAACAGCTTCAGCAATCCTAGGAACTTGAAAAATAGGAACCAGTGAACTGTACAGGCTTCCGGGAGCCATGATCATAATATCGGCATTTTGAATAAGCACGAGAACATCCTCACTCACTTCCGGTTCAGCACAGAAATTAATCAGGACAGAGTCGACTGGATATCCCCGTCTGGCCTCACTTGACTTATGTTCCCCAGTTACCTGGACACCATTGGTGTAACGGATAATAAGTTCTGCAGGCACGTATGCACATGGCATTACAGCATGTTCATCGGCACCAAGGATGGAACAGAGTGAGGCAATTCCACGGTGCAGATTTTGACGTATCAGATCGGGTTCTCCGAGAAGCATCTCATTATTATAATGCTCAGGAATTCGCTCATAGATGGAGGAAACAAGAATAAGGTTGCCCAGACAATGGGGACGATTCAAAATAACCTGAAGACGAGGATCAATAAAAAGATTTTGAATAATCCGCTCTAGCAATCCGTAAATTACAGCAGGAAGAAGAATATCATCTCTGTTGATCAGTCCACTATCATGAAGCAGTTCCTGATAACTCGCTGGCCTTTTGGTAAATCGATAATTGAAGACGCGGGCGAGGATTGTAACGCACTGAACGGCCTCCCCCTCTGTAAGGGCATAATCCTCCTGAAGTTTAGCTAGCTGGATAGAGGAAAGCAGTACATGACGTATATCACCAAGAGCGATGAGTGGCAGATCTTTAAGCAGTTCACCCGTTGAACCGCCATCATCGGTTATACAGACAATGGATCTGGTTTTTGGAAAAAGCGTTTTTAATCCCTGGAAAGGATCATTCACCCAGGATTCAGCTCGGCTATCCCCTCCTATAATGGTTGAGAGTCCGGTACCGCCACCAAAGACAATTACATTCAACCCGGAAACCGGTTCCCGGATGAGGCTGTCTTTAACCTGTTGAAGATCGATTGCGGTATCCGGTGGAATCCCTCCTGGCACTCCGGCGAGGACGAGTTCCACCAGTTTTTCACGAATATCAGTATGTGGAAGCAGGTCCAGAGGAGACAGAGATTTCCGGTCTATCTGCCTGAGGCTATCAGCTACGCCGGAATACACAAATTCTGTTTTCTCTTCCACATTCACTTTCATTCAGTAGTGTCCGGTTAGGATTTTGCATGTTTTAAAATAATGAAATCTTCTCAAAACAAGGGTGTTTTTTTCTTGACAAATAAATAAATTTTCGCGGTCGATCTCCTTAAAAGGACAATCTTTTAAGGAGGTTACTATGGAATTTGTAAGATATCGCTCACGTCGATACGCAGTACCAGGACAAAAGCGATTACTCAAACCAACAAAGCAGGCCTTGATTAAAGCACCACCGCTTCGATCAAGGTCCAACAAACCGATAAAGCAACTTCTCTTCTGTAAATTCGACTATTCCTTTCGGGATTATCAGCT
>CAZIDU010000115.1:0-12699 GCA_964538055.1 uncultured Desulfocapsa sp.
ACCAGCGTATTCGTTATGCAATTCCGACTCAAATTCAATTTCGGTGAATAGTTACGTTATTTGTTTCTCATGCCTACGATATCTAAGGTGAGAATGTGTCTCAATGTGGATTGCTCGTTTTTTTGTAAACCACTATATTGAAATAGTTTAGCAGTGCTTCATATCTATTGCTACCAAAAGAAAGGAGAGTGTTATGTCAGGATGTTCCAGTTGCGGTTCTTCAGATAAGCATGGATCACAGGGTGGCCCGTTTTCCACGGGCCGTGAGCTCGTTGAATTTGTATATAATGCCCATGGTGGCACTGTTAGAGATAATTTAATAGATGGTGGCGGCTACGAAACAACCTGTCAGGGGTGCAATGCAAGTTTTACCCTGACGACTTTTGTTGGCAAATGTCCAGAATGTGGCGGGGTACACGCTATTGCTCCGATTCACAAGAGTGCGGAGCATATTCAGTTTGCGGGAAAGGACTTCGCAATCTGATGTAAATGTAACTTCAGCGGGGCACGACATTACCCTAACTTCCGAGCTGCTTCTGAATGGTTACGTGTAAATAAACTATTTTTCAGAGGTTGGATTCTTCGTGGGTTCATCCTCATCGGAGTTAAACAGTGTCCAGTCAGGTAAAAGGGTGTCTTTAAACCAGGAGGAAAGATTGAAGCCTGGAGGATCACCATCTTCAAGACGTTTTAACAGTTTTTTGGCTTTGGGTGTGATGGTTGCGTCCGGATAAGTGCTGGTTAGATACTTGAGGCGGGTTTCAGCCTCTTCATATTTTTCTGTCCTGAGATAGAATTCAACAACAAAATATTCGTGGTTTACCATGAATTCATTTGCAGCCCTGATTCTACCCCTGGCTTCATTCGTATAGGGGGAGGCGGGGAAGGCACGGAGAAGTTTTGAGAATTCTCTGATGGCATTTTCTGCGCCATTAGTATCACGATCAACGCGGTCTATCTGCTGGTAGTGGGACATGGCAATTTGGTACATGACATAGGGAATTGCTTCATTGGTGGGATGACGCTCTTCAAATTCATGGTAAAGCATGAGCGCCTCCTGGTAATTCTCCATGTAATAGTTACTATCGGCACCTTTTAACTGGGCAAGCATGGCTTCGGGGCTAAAGGGGTAGTAGTCCAGAATCTCATCGAATGATTTCCGTGCCTTGTAGTAACTGCCGTTTGAAAATTCTTCCATTCCTTTACCTGCCAGGGTCTGTGCCGAGAGCCGAACGTCTTTCTCTTCGTCGTCACCACCAAAGAGTGAACCGATCTGGGCGCAGCCTCCAAGCGAAAGCAACAGGACACTGATCAGAATAATATTCAAAGAAAATCGTACGGCTGATAGGGGCTGGATAAACTGATTGAAACGGAAAGTCATATAATTGAGCTCAGCTGAGATTGGTAAAATAGTTTTCGGCAGCAAGTACTGCAGTGGCACCTTCACCCGCTGCATTGATTACTTGCCGGACTTCTTTGCTGCGAATATCACCGGCAGCCATGACACCGGCTACGGCAGTTCGGGTTTCAAGGTCGGTGGGGATAAACCCACCCTCGTCGGCCTTAAGGATCTCGAGCGGCAGCATTTCATTGTTGGGAAGTACCCCGATAAGGACAAAAACGCCATCAATTTTTAATATTGATTCTTTCCCGTCATTATTTAACAGGTGTAGTTCTTCAACGCCCTCTGTTCCAGATATTTTTGTCGCAGTACTATTCCAGATAAAATCAATTTTTGGGTTGTCAAAAGCTTTTTCCTGAAGAATTTTAGTGGCTCGTAGTTCATCACGACGATGGATAAGAGTAACCTTGTCTGCAAATTTGGTGAGGTGTGCTGCTTCCTGGACTGCGGTGTTACCACCTCCAACAACTGCAACATGCAGTTTGCGGTAAAAGGGAGCATCACAGGTAGCACAGTAGGAAACACCTTTTCCGGTAAATTCCTTTTCACCCGGAACGTCAAGAGGCCTGGGGTGAGCACCGGAACAGATGATCAAGGTGTCACAGCTTAGCGATGGGCCATCTTCAAGTGTAAGGTGCTTAATCGGTTCTGTGAGATCCATGGAGAGCACATTGCCGAACATGGAGTTCAGATCAAAGCGTTTGGCATGGGCAGTCATTTTTTCAGCCAGATCAAATCCTGATATACCCTCAGGAAAACCGGGATAGTTATCAATCCAATCGGTGAGAAGGATCTGCCCGCCTTCGGCACCTTTTTCTATAAGGAGATGGTCCATTCTGGCTCGGGCTGCATAGAGCCCTGCCGTTAGACCAGCAGGGCCACCGCCTAAAATGATCAGCTTATAATGAGTTTTAGCCATGGGGTCTGGAGCGTTCTAATAGAGGAAACAAATCAGGCTTCCTGCAAAAGAGTTTGCAGAAAGCCTGTGTTTTTTATAAAGCTTTTTCGATAAGCTCAATAAGCTGAGCTTTTCCAACAGCACCGGTTACCTGGTCAACTTTCTCACCACTCTTAAAAAGAATCAGAGTGGGAATAGCACGAATTCCAAATTTCCCTGGGGTTTCAGGGTTGTCATCAACATTCATTTTGACGATGGTTACTTTACCGTCATATTCATCGGCAAGAGCCTCAACAACAGGGCCAATGGCCTTACATGGACCACACCAAGGGGCCCAGAAATCCACAAGACAAGGGGTGTCGGATCCTGTTACCGATGCAAAATCGGCATCGCTTACATCGTTTACTTTTTCACTGGCCATTATGTCTCTCCAATATTAATTAGAATTTTAGTCATCTTTTTTTTTCTTCAAAAGCAGACAAACGCTATTTTTTCAATTACTCCAATGTACCCTCTGCCGTTTTTCATGACAAGAAAAATATGGTGGGTTTAGGGCAGTTCTCCAGCTTGTTTTAGCATATAATGTGTATAAATGACGAAAGGTCAAGGTGGAAAACTGTTTATCAGGTTGTTAAGGCCTTATGTGAAATCCGAAATTTACACCTATATCTTGTCCCGGCTTTCTTTCAGTTTACCGAGATTGCAAGTCGTGGTATGTTCTGTTTTCTATAATAATTGGACAGGATCTGTATCAGCAGTGCTGCTGTTAAAAGAAAATGAGAAGGGAGTCAAAATGAATACAACTGTTTCCGAAAAGATGTTTGAGATGGCCAAAAAGGTGATTCCTGGTGGAGTGAACAGTCCGGTCAGGGCCTGTCGCTCCGTTGGTTGTGATCCGGTTTTTATTCAAAAAGCGAAGGGCTCAACATTATATGATGTTGACGGAAACGAGTATCTTGATTTTGTCTGTTCCTGGGGGCCTATGATTCATGGTCATGCTCCTCAGGAAATTGTTGATGCTGTGATAGAGGCGGCAGGTGACTCCACTTCGTTTGGTGCTCCAACCACGAAAGAAATGGCATTGGCCTCCATGGTGGTAGAGGCAGTCCCTTCGCTTGAAAAGGTTCGCTTTGTAAATTCGGGAACGGAAGCCACTATGAGTGCTGTACGACTTGCCAGGGGCTATACCGGAAAAGATGTTATCGTAAAGTTTGATGGCTGCTATCATGGTCATGCTGATTCGTTTCTGATCAAGGCCGGCTCCGGTGTTATTACTCTTGGTATCCCAGGGAGCCCCGGAGTTCCTGAGGACATAGTAAAAAATACCATTTCCATTCCCTATAACGATGATGAAGTTCTTGAACAGACTCTCCGCGAAAAAGCTGATACCATTGCCTGTGTTATCGTGGAACCCGTTGCTGGGAATATGGGCTGTGTGGCACCATCTAAAACATTTTTACAAAAATTGCGGGATCTTACTGCAGAGCTTGGTATCGTGCTCATCTTCGATGAGGTGATCACAGGATTTCGTCTTGCCTATGGTGGTGCCCAGGAATATTATAATATCATGCCGGATCTTACCTGTCTTGGAAAAATTATCGGTGGCGGCTTGCCTGTTGGGGCCTATGGTGGCAAGGCCGAAATCATGGATATGGTAGCACCGGATGGTCCAGTGTATCAGGCCGGCACGCTTTCGGGAAATCCACTGGCCATGGCCGCAGGAATTGCCAACTTGAAACTGCTGCGCCAGGATAACTTTTACAAAGAACTGAACGATAAAGCAGAATTTTTTGCAGATGGGCTGAATAAGGCAGCAGAAGCCGCCGGAATTCCTGTCACCTTAAATCGAGTCGGTTCACTTATGACGGGATTTTTCACAGACAGCCCAGTGACTGATTTTAATTCAGCGATGAAAGCAGATGCTGATCGTTATGGAACACATTACAGACAAATGTTAAGTAAGGGAATTTACCTTGCTCCTTCTCAGTTTGAGGTTGCTTTTATATCAGCAGCTCATAGCCAGGAAGACCTCGAAAAAGGTATTAAAATGACTGAATGGTCATTCAAAAAATTGGCTTAAAAGCAAAAAAATCGTTGACTTTGGTGGGTGGGCATGATAACAAATTTGATCAATTGCCACGGAGTTTTTCGACTTTTGAAAGGTGGTGATACAAATGGCTAACAAACTAAGCACCGAGATGGTTCAGCTGCTTGGGAATTACGGACATATTGGATTTACTTTTGTGGCCGCAATTTTTATTGGTCTGGGGGGCGGTATCTATCTGGATGAGCATTTCTTTGATGGAAGCACCTCACCGTGGTTTACATTTATTGGCCTGGCTTTTGGGATATTCGCCGGATTTAAAAGTCTCTTTGATATTTTAAGGACTCCAGCGGCTAGATCAGAAGATGAGGATTCAGAAGGTTGATTGACTGTGCTTGATATTACGTTAAAACAGGTACAGGCATTGAGTATCGGATTCCTTGTGGTACTTGCGGGCGGATCGTGGTTGGTTATGTCATGGTCTTTTGCTCAGTCAGTACTGATTGGTGGTGTAATAGCCATAGCAAGTTTTTTTTCTGGACATAGAGACATTGATTCTTTTTTGAAAACTTTTGAACCCCCTAAGGCGGGTGAGGAAAAAGAAAAGAAGGGTAGTGGAAAGTCCGTTTATATTGTTAAATTTTGGCTCCGGTTAGCTTTAATTGCTGTGATCCTGCTGTTCTTTATCAGGAGTGGCAAGGCTAATGTAATTGGGTTACTTCTGGGGCTATCAACTGTAGTTTTTGCCATTATTCTGACAACGCTCAGTGTGGCAGGACGCTACTTTTTTAGAAGGAAAGGGTAAGAGGGAGAGTTATGGAACATCCGATACTATTTATTTCACTTATTTTGGAGAAATTAGGGCTGCCGATTCCACATGGTCCTATTGGAAATGGCATTCTGGAAAAATTGTGTGAACCGTATATGACCTATACCTGGTTTGTTATGATTTTTCTGGTAGTGGTTGGCAAGCTGACTCTCAGCAATATTGAGATGATTCCCGGTAAAGGACAGAACTTCTGGGAACTGCTTATTGGTGGAATGTATGATTTCTTCGATGCCAACATGGGAAGGGAACTCACCGAGAAACTGTTTCCGATGATTTCTACCTTTGCGCTCTATATTGCAGTGGGTAACCTTATTGGTCTTATTCCCGGTTTCATGTCTCCAACTTCCTCTATTAATACGACTCTGGCACTGACCATTATTGTCTGGGTAACACATCATGCCATCGGTATTCGTGCCCATGGTATGGGCTACATCAAGCATTTTCTCGGACCCATTCCGGTTCTGATTCCGTTGATGCTGCCCATCGAGCTTATCAGTAATATTGCTCGTCTGCTTTCACTCTCCATTCGTCTTTTCGGTAACATCATGGCTAAAGAGACCCTTCTTGGGATCCTTTTTATGCTGGCCGGTGCCTATTTTGCGCCACTGCCAATTATGCTCCTTGGTGTACTTGTATCTCTGGTTCAGGCCATGGTTTTTGTTCTGCTTACCGTTGTATACTTCGGTCAGGCTCAGGAACATGCCCATTGATCCACTGAGTAATTAAGAAATAAATAAGATATATTTTTAAGTATAGATTTAAGAAGAAGGCCCAAACAAAAAACTTTTTAAGGAGAATTACAATGGAATCAAATGCTTTGATGCTCGGACTCGTATGTATTGGTGCAGGACTTTCAATCGGACTTGCTGGACTTGGTGCTGGTATTGGTATCGGTAACGTTGGACAGGGCGCTACCATGGGTCTTGCTCGTAATCCTGAAGTTCAGCCTAAATTGATGGTTTTCATGATCCTCGGTATGGCTCTTGCTGAGTCCTGTGCTATTTACGGACTGGTTGTTTCTCTGATCCTTCTTTATGCAAATCCTTTGATTGGCTAATTTAGTTTCAGTTTGATCTGTTCGTCGCAACCTGCAACGAACAAATCATTGAGTTTTGGAAGGCTGCAGAGTAATCTGCAGCCTTTTTGCGTTTAGTGGTACCTGGATTAACCTGAGGAGAGCAGTGGAAGACGATATAATTATTCATCCTGGTCGTGCAGTCAGGGAAAAAACAATCCCGTCATGTGGAATTTTATTTGTAAATCCCACAGAGGCAAGGGTTGCTCTGCAAACCCTCATTGATCGTGGCGGTGATCAGCGTTTTTTGTTTCATTCGGGATTGGTGGTGAGCCCTGATAATGATTTTTTTGTGGCTGGTCCTGCTGTAGGTGCTCCAATGGCTGTGATGGTCCTTGAAAAACTTATTGCCCTTGGTGCTAGTAAAGTTGTTATGGCCGGATGGTGCGGCGCTATCAGCCCGGATTTACGCGTGGGTGATACTGTTCTTGGAGGAGTAGCCCATTCGGGTGAGGGGACATCCCGCTATTATACCAGTGAAGATGTTTCTAATCCTTCTTCCAGGTACCTTATTACTCTGAAATCCATTTTTGACCTCCAGATAGCCACACCCTTGTGGTCCACCGATGCGCCATATAGAGAATCAAAAAAGATGCTTCAAGCCCTGGCTAAACAATATGGTGTTGGAGCTGTGGATATGGAATATTCTGCACTATGTGCAGTTGCAGCTTTCAGGCATATCGATTTTGCTGCTCTGTTTTTAACTTCCGATGAACTGTGGCAGGATGATTGGCGGCCTGGGTTTGGAGGCAAGGTGTTTAAAAGAAAAAGCAAGGCACAAATCAAACAACTACTAAACAGTATCGTCACATTATCAACCTTTAAGGAGGCCTGATTATGGCCAGTTTTTATCTAGTAAGTCTTGGTTGTGCAAAGAATCTCGTGGATTCAGAGGTGATGCTGGGCATTCTTCAGGATCGTGGCTGGGAACTCAAAGATGATCCGGATTCCGCAGATGTGCTTATCGTTAACACCTGTGGATTTATCCAACCTGCCGTTGAAGAAGCTCTGGAAGTAATTTTTGAGATGTCTCAGTACAAAGTGGATGATCCAAGCAAATTTCTGGTTGTGACCGGGTGTCTTGTGCAACGCTATCTTTCCGGTCTCAGTAAGGATTTACCTGAGATTGACCTCTTTGTCGGAACCGAAGGTGTGGGGGATATTGCGAATCTTCTCCAAAAGCTAGTGGACGGTGCACAAACAGAGAAATCCTATTGTCCCGAACGTTTTCTTATGAATGCATCATTGCCCCGTACCCTGTCGACGCCATTTTTCAGGAGTTCAGTTAAAATAACTGAAGGCTGTAGTAATCGCTGTACCTACTGTATGATTCCTTCAATCAGAGGGGATCTTCGCTCTAGGGATATTGCAGATATTATTGTTGAGATACAGCATCTTGAGGCAGGCGGAGTAAAAGAAATTTCACTTATCGCTCAGGATCTTACTGCCTACGGGAATGACCTCGATGAGCAGAGTAATCTTGTCGCACTTTTAACCAGTATCCTTAAAGAAACGACCTTTCCATGGTTACGCCTGATGTATCTCTATCCATCTGGAGTGACCGATGAACTCTTTGAGCTTATGAGAACTGAAAAAAGGATCATCCCCTATATGGATATCCCTTTTCAGCATGTATCCGATTCCATTTTAAAGCATATGCATCGTCGCTATGGCTATGATGATCTTTGCAAGTTTATTGATAGGATTCGCGTAGCGGTCCCCGATATTGCCCTACGAACAACTATGATGGTCGGCTTTCCAGGAGAAACTGAAAATGATATACAGCAAATGGAAGATTTTTTAAAGCAGTACCGGATTGATCATGTCGGTGTATTTTCCTATACCAACGAAGAAGGAGCGCGCTCCGAATTTTTCGAGAATCAAATAGAGGAAGATGTGAAGCGGTCGAGGATGGATAGAATTCTCGGTCTGCAGGCTGATATTTCCAAGGATATATTGCAAAAATATATTGGTCAGACAGTTTCTGTGCTGGTGGAAGGACTCAGCAGAGAGACAGATCTTTTGCTGGAGGGCCGAACGGTTTACCAGGCCCCGGATATTGACGGTATTATATATATAAATGACGGAACTGCAACCCCCGGTGACATCGTACAAGTACGCATCACCGAAGCTCAAATATATGATTTGGTAGGGGGGATTGTCTAGGACAGTATCCTGGAAGGAGTGAGGTCGACTACTACTTGCCCTCGTTCACCTGTTCACGCAAATCCTTGCCAACTTTAAAGAAGGGGAGCTTTTTGGGTCTTACTTTAATCTTCTCACCAGTCTTTGGGTTGCGTCCTTCGTAGGATCCGTAAGTTTTAATAACAAAGCTACCAAAACCTCTGATTTCTATACTGTCTCCCTGAGCCAGTGCTTCAGTCATGGTTTCAATAATGGTGTTGGTAATTGCCGCAGCTTCCCTGTGTGGGAGGTCAATGTCCTGGGACAACGCTTCAATTAACTCAGATTTGTTCATGCCTGGCTCCTGTGCATTCAAGCGAATACTGCAATTTTTGCTGTATTCTGAATAAAATAAAAAATTAATAAGGACAAATTGTAATCAAAATCTTTCCTGAGAAAGATGGTTGGGGAAAATTAATTGCACCCGTTTGAACAGTATATCCATTATCTTACCAGATAACTATCCAAATTTAATCAGCTATTTATTTGTTTGTAAAGGAATATTTTTTGAAAAAATTCTTTTTATGTCATTTTGATGGAGAATCTTGAATTTTCCAAGGGGTAAATTGTCGAGTCCCAGGTTACCATAAGCTAGGCGTTTAAGGGATTGCACCGGATGACCAACTGCTTGGAACATTTTTTTTACCTGACGTTTCCTGCCTTCATGAATAGTTATGACAATCAGAGAATTTCCTTTAATTCTACGTACAATTCGTAATTTGGCCGGTGCTGTTTTCTTTTCTTCAAGAAGAATTCCCTTTTCAAGAGATCGAATAGCCTGTCTCGACGGAATTCCTCTTACCTCAGCTTCATAGGTTTTAAATACTTCATACTTTGGGTGGAGAATGTTTTGTGCCAGTTCACCATCGTTGGTTAGTAAGAGAGCACCTTCGGTATCAATATCGAGCCTTCCGACAGGAAAAACTCTTTCCTTTATTCCCCGTAGCAGTGAGGTAACTATTGGTCTCCCCTGGGGATCTGAAAGGGTGGTTACATAGCCCTTTGGCTTGTTGAGGAGGATATAAACAGGCTCTTCTTTGGCTTCGACCATGCAGTTATCAAATAATACCGTATGAGTTCCTGGTATTATCTGCTGTCCCATTGCCGTGCTTATTTTTCCGTCTACCTGTACCCGTCCGGCGGCTATATATTCTTCAGCCTTTCTTCTAGAGGCAATGCCTGCCATGGCGAGAAACTTTTGTAAACGAACCGGTTTGTAGTCCATGGTTAACGAAGGTGCGAAGGTAGCAGTATATCAATACGGGAATCAACAAGTTTTCTCGTGGCCTCATCAACTTCAAGGACATCTGTGTACCAGGGTTTCATGCGGCAATCAAAGACAATGGGCGGAGTGAGGCCCACATGGAACCTTTGAACACTGGTCGCGGCTCCATGAATATCAGCAGCAGGTTCAAATCTGGTGAAGAATGTCCAGAGGAATTCCTGAACGGAGCAGGTCGCCTCCTCACAGTTGTCTACCAGCAGGATAGCTGGCCAGTCAACAAGGGCAGGATCTTTGGCGATGCGCTCGGCAAGTTCAGGCTCCTCTTTATATCCTGTGGCCTGGAGAACAAGGGTTCCCGGAAGATAGGCCTTCACCTTTTGGCAATGTGGGGGGAGGTTTCCTGAGAATTCAGTTGGCAGTTCTCGTATTTTTTCCTTTCCAAGCCCCATCATCATGGCCTTTGATCCCTTGTTCACCGAAGGTCCAGTATAGTCTAGAGTATCCTGTGAAACATTGGCAAATACAAAGAGATCCCTGTCCCACTGGATACGCTCAAGCACATGGGTCCAGAGTTTTGGAAAATCGGTGATGTCAATATCAGCATCGGTGAGAATAAGGAATTTGGTAAGAGAAAGCTGGCCCTCCCCAAGAACTCGCAATCCGCAGGCAAAGGCTTCGCGAGGATAGCGATCGGCAACACGCGCTGCAGCCAGGCAGTGAAATCCGGTTTCTCCAAAGGTCTTGAGTTCACGAACACCTTTCATAACCAGCGGAAAGAGTGGTGAAAGCAGATCCTGAAGAAAATCGCCGATAAAATAATCTTCCTGTTTCGGCCGGCCTACGATTGTCGCAGGGAAAATAGCATTGTTTCTGTGATAGAGGTGTGAGGCCTGGAAAACAGGGTAATCGTGTTGCAGGGAATTGTAGCCGTAATGATCTCCAAACGGCCCTTCCGGTTTTCGTAAATGTGGTGGAACCATGCCCTTGACGGCAAATTCTGCATTGGCAACGAGTCGATGACCACCTTTAGGATCAGGTGTCATGTCCAGTTTTTTACCAATTAACAGAGAGGTGAGCATCAATTCCGGGATGTCTTCAGGGAGTGGGGCAATGGCAGAGAGCATCAGGGCCGGGGGGCCACCTATATAAAGCGTCATTGGAAGGGGCTGATTAAGTTTTTCGGCTTCATGGTAGTGGTAGCCGCCTCCCTTATGGATCTGCCAGTGGATTCCGGTTGTGGTCTCATCGTGGCGTTGGATACGGTACATGCCCAGGTTGTGCCCTTTTCCGCCTGGGTGCTCGGTGTAGACGAGAGGCAGTGTAACAAAGGCTCCCCCATCACTGTGCCATGATGTGAGCATGGGAAGACTTCCAAGACGTGGTGGTAATTGGCAGTTGTCAAGAATCGCACCCTGTCTTTTTTCTTTCAAGCCAATCTTCAGGCCATCCATAAAAAGGTTGCGGTTATCCCAGAGCTTTTTAGCCTTGAGCGGCATAATTGATTCGGTGAGATTGACCAGATCCTGAACAAATTTCTGTGGCCGTGAGCCAAAGGCCAGTTCCAGTCGTTTAGCAGTGCCGAAGAGATTGGTGACCACTGGAAAGGAACTGCCCTTCACCTTGGTGAAAAGGAGGGCCGGTCCCTGACGCTCAATAACGCGACGATGGATCTCTGCAATTTCAAGATGGGGATCAACTTCTTCGTCTATGACAAGGAGTTGATTTTCACGGCGTAGTAGTTCAATAAAGCTGCGAAGGTCGTAGAGGATATCGTGTGTCATAGTGAGAATAAAAAAAATTATTTATGGGTATGGGGAGATTGTTC
Organism: uncultured Desulfocapsa sp.; assembly: GCA_964538055.1. GTDB lineage: Bacteria > Desulfobacterota > Desulfobulbia > Desulfobulbales > Desulfocapsaceae > Desulfocapsa. The sequence goes on from CAZIDU010000115.1 coordinate 11,483, forward strand.
AAGAAGAAACAGTTCATGGTATTCATCTTCACTCATACTCTTCTTAAGAACACCTGTGAAATAATGGACAATTTCCTGGATTTCTTCACTGGATAATCGATTGGCCAGGGTTTTGGCAAGTGCTGGTCTGCCCATGAGCTGAAAAAAGGAAGTGATCGATTCACGGTCAAGCTCAAGGTTCAGGCCAAAACACATCTGATGGGGGTCAATATCCATGGAGTCTGAGTGGGTGATGATTAATCGGTTGCAAGGAGCTTCCAGTGAACTTTTCTGCTTCGTGGACCATCAAATTCGCAGAAATAAATGGCTTGCCAGGTACCAAGTTGCAAGAGGGAGCTGCTTACCATAAGAGTGAGTGATGCTCCCATCAAAGAAGCCATGATATGGGAAGGTGAATTTCCTTCCGTATGTTTGAAGGGGTAGTCAAGAGGGACAATTTCTTTCAGTCCTTTAATGATATCCGTCTGCACATCGGGGTCAGCGCCTTCATTGAGAGTTAATCCCGCTGTGGTGTGAGGATTGAAAAGATAACAGATACCCTCCTCAACACCAGTCTGTGAGATCTGTTTCTGCACCTCGCCTGTGATATCAACGAGGTGCATATGCTGGCTGGTGGGTACGGTGAAGCTGCCTTTATACATATCAGTTTTTTAGCTGCCAGTGACCATTTCTGTCACGGCAGGCCGTTGTATATGCAGTTTCAGCTTTTCCATCGATGATCGTCTGGATTTGTGCCTGTCTGCAGGGTTGGTGGGTGCTTGGGTTCGAGTAGGCAGGCTGTGGAGTAACCTGATACTGGTTGCCGTTGTCGGGGTTACGCCAGGCATTGGTCTGGCCGGAAACACCGCGTTCATAAACATGATTGAGCTGTTGTCTGTCATATTTGTCCATCTCATTACCTATCATATAGCCAAGCATGGTTCCGACAGCTGCTCCTATCAGGGTGGCTTCTGTGTTGTGGCCAATGGCTTGACCAATCAGTGCCCCACTGGCGGCACCACCGGCCGCTCCCATTCCAGCTTTGTTGGGCCCGTCAGCACATGAAGATAAAAGAAGTGTCAGGCTTAAGATAATAGGGACAACGAAGGTGTTTTTCATTGGAGACTCCTGGAATAAGTAAAAAAATGGGTAACTATTCACCGAAATTGAGTTTGAGTCGGAATTGCATAACGAATACGCTGCTAGGAAACTGGGGACATGACCCAATTAGTCTTTGT
>CAZIDU010000116.1:0-12512 GCA_964538055.1 uncultured Desulfocapsa sp.
GTATTAAGCTAAAGCGACTTTATCCGAAACTTTAAATTGTATGGTGCACTAGGGGCTATCATTTTGTGGTGACAATAAAAAAACACAAAGAGCAACTAACTGCAAAAATGAGAGCGGCTCTTTGTGTCGGGTTCTAAAAGAAAGGACTTGCTGTCCCTTGGGAAAACACTCCTCTATTTGTTTTTCAGACCTGCAACCGTGGACGGCTTGCCTGTTGGCGACGTGCCTGTTCCAGGCGCTCAGCCTCAGTAAGTGTTGCCTGACTATTCTTCTCTTCAGTTTTATTCCAGTCTTCACCGAGAAGGTCCGATGGTTGAAAAAAACAGTACCAGTCTTCTCGCTTAGCTTGCTGATTTCCTTTATCGTAGCGTCCTTTGCCAAAACGTTCATAGGTTGTGGACAAGAGGTGAATAGTTCCGATTAATCCTACCGTTGCAGCAAAAAGTGTTAAGGGTTCCATAATAGTGCTCCTTTCTTTATATGATAGGTTATAAACGTGAACAGCGAAGGTCGAAAACTGGAACATGGGGGCGCTTCTGGTCGGCTGTGGCCGTGTCCCCTTCCGGTTTGCTTAAGACGTAGCGAATTCCGGCATCAGCAGTACTCACCCGAGCAACGACCTCTTCGGGGTTGGCAATGTCCATGATGTGCTCAACTTTTATTCCCTGTGCTACTGCCTGGCTGATAAATTTTTCTGCATTCTGCTTGGCCATCTCAACAAAACGATCACTTTCCCGTGCCTTTCTGTCGCCCGAAAACTGCAGGGGTCTGTCAGTGACATCGAGGGCGATTATTTCACAGTCAAGGCGCTGGGCCATTTTCAGTGCATAATCTGTTACCTGTGGCATATACTCCCCGTCCTGAACCATAAGAACCTTTGTCGGAGCATTTTGCTGGTCAATCAGTCTGCCCAGAATTTCAGCTGCTCCGGAGGGGCTTCCAGCTGCCATGGCTCCCATATCTACGCTTTGTTTTTTGACCTTTTTTACATCAACGTCTTTATTTTTCTTTATTGCCAGTCCAAACCAGTCAGTGAATCCCATGATGTTCTCCTTTATATTGTGAGTGAAGATTTCTTTATCGTCTTTCTGTTTATGTCATTGCATTCGCTGTGCCAAAACTGAAATTATATTAATGTCCTATTATATCATGTTGTTGTGTGTAGTTCGTGGGATGGAAGCTAGTATGTCTTCGCAGTAAGGTCTGTATGCTATTGCAGCGTGCAACACTCTTTTTGCTTATGTTGAGTGATAAGGCCTTGTCTGGAAGATGTAAGAAAATAGAATCTATGCGTAATAGGCTGGATTTATGGGGTTTTATTTGAAACGATGATGCAAGAGGGAGAGGGCTGTTGCAGGATGAAACTGCGTAACAGAATGCAACAACAGCCAGTGAAAGTGTACGTTTACAGGAGATCCAAATAAAAAAAGGCTCCGGAAAAGGAGGGAAATCCTTCGCGGAGCCAGAGCAATCGGGCGCTTGTATGTGGATGAAAGAGTCTTACTGAATAGTGAGCAGGTGAGGGATGGCGTCGTCCAGGGTATCAACATAGACCAGTTCCAGATGCCCGATTACATCGTCGCTGAATGAGTTCACATCTTCCCTGTTTTGTGCGGGCAGAACGACTTTGGTGCAGCCGGCACGAGCTCCGGCTAGGAGTTTTTCACGAACACCTCCCACGGGTAGGATCTGGCCGGTCAAGGTCATCTCACCGGTAAGTGAGACAGTACGATGGACCAGGCGCCCAGTGAGCAGAGAAACCAGGGCAATAGCAATTGCCAATCCTGCCGAAGGGCCATCCTTGGATACGGCGCCGGCAGGTAAATGGATATGGATGTCAGAGTTATCATAGAAATCAGGGGCAATGCCAAGATGTTCAGTATTGCTTCTGATATAACTGAGAGCCGTCTGGGCCGATTCACGCAGCACTTCCCCAAGCGAGCCGGTGAGGATGAGATTGGTATTGCCCCGCATCTTCAGCGCTTCAATAAACATGATCCCACCGCCATATTGAGTCCAGACCAAACTGGTTACAACCCCGGCCCTGTCTTCGCCTTCAGCGGCTTCCTGCCGATATTTACGCGGTCCGAGCAGAGATGTGATTGTACTCTTGTCTATATCGGGCAGGGATTTCACATCATCCTGAAGAACTTGAAGGGCGAGTTTACGGCAGATGGTTCCAATTTCCCGACTAAGCCCCCGCACCCCTGATTCCCGGGTATATTCAACTATGAGCTTCTCAAAGGCCCGGTCATTTATCTGCGGATTGATTTCGCTTAAACCATTGGCACTCACCTGTTTGGGGAGAAGATAGTTTTTGCCAATAAACAGTTTCTCATCCAGAGAATAACTGGAGAAATTGATTATCTCCAGTCGATCCAGCAGGGGACCAGGCAGTTTACTGATATCATTCGCGGTGGCGATGAAAAGGACACCGGACAGATCAAAGGGAATATCAAGATATTGATCACTAAAGGTTCCGTTCTGCTCAGGATCAAGAACTTCCAGGAGAACCGATGCCGGATCGCCTCGGAAATCCTGGCCGATCTTGTCGATTTCATCGAGCATGATACAGGGGTTGTTTACTCCTGAGCGTTTGATCTCGCTGATAATACGCCCCGGCATAGCCCCGACATAGGTTCTTCGATGTCCACGGATCTCAGCTTCGTCGCGTAAACCTCCCATGGACACCCGAATAAATTTTCGGCCAAGGGAAGTTGCCACAGACTGCCCTATGGAGGTTTTTCCAGTACCCGGAGGGCCTGCAAAACAGAGTACCGGCCCTTGACTGATCTGTAGCTTCTTCTGCTTCTGGAGGATTTCCTCCACAGTCTTATTCAGTATATCAAGTTGAACCGGTTTAGAGAGATAGTGGGTCGCTCCCTTGCGCATGGCATCCACGGCATTGGATACCGTGGCGTATCCGGTGACCATGATCACACTGGTCTCGGGGGAGATCTTGCTGATTTTCTCTATCAGGGTGAGTCCGTCCATTTGATCCATTTTCAGATCAGTGATCATCACATCAAATTGGTCGCTCTCTTCAACACGCTGCAAGGCCTCCACCCCATTGGCGGCGACCTGTGCGGTATGGCCCAGGCCCGTAAAATAGAGGCTGAGATTATTGCGGGCAATTTCCTCGTCATCAACAATAAGTATCTTGGATTTCTCTTGATTTTTCAGGCTCTTTGCCGCAAGGTATTCCAATATACGCGTCTTGACCGCTTCAAGCCCGTAATGGTGTGAGGCCATGATGGTCTCAGCCCGTCCAAGATCAAGGTTGTCTCTGGTTTCCTTGAACCATGGCAGGGAGAGGAGTAATTCGATATAGGTTACCCCTATTGAGAATTCAGCGACAAATGGATCGATCTTCCCGAGGCGTTCCATTTCTGTGGTGATCTGAGTTGCAACATAGAGTGGCAAGTCGGTGCTGGCCACTCTGGTTTTCAGATCATCGAGCTGTCCAGAATTGCCTGGTCTTTCAGTCCCCGGCAACTTGGTTTCAGGTTCTTTTTTTGAAAAAAAGCTCATTATGTTTACCAGTAAAAATCAGGGAACCCTTATTATATTGCAGGGTTCCCGATAAAATATCAGTGACAGTTGTAGGGTTGAATAAGTATCTCCGCGGGAATATGGAGATACTTATTGAGGTTACGAATCATCCTTAAAGAAAGTGCCTGCCTTCGCTTCAGTATCGCGCTGACGTTACCTGAACTGCCTATATAAATTTTCAAGTCTCTGTTACGAAGCCCTCTCTCATGCATAACATTCTCCAAATATGTGATGGGGTCCGGCAGTGTTTCTTCTTTGGCAGGTTGGCTGGCACGAACAACAGAGAGGATTGTCTTGTGCATGTCCTCCGTTCCCATTGCAAATTCTTTGATATAGAGTTGTTCCATTATTTCTTCAGGTATACTGTATTCCATGATGTCCCTCATTAAAAAAGACGACTGTTTAACAATATGTGACAATAGATACTTGCTCCGTAACCCAGTACTATGACCGGCGTCCATTTCAAATGCGCGCCAAAGGTATAGGTGCCACGGGCAGTTCCCATAAGAGCCACACCGGCGGCTGAGCCAATGGAAAGCAGACTTCCACCAACTCCAGCCGTCAGGGTGACCAGCAGCCATTGACCTAGGGACATGGAGGGATCCATGGTCAAGACGGCAAACATAACCGGAATATTATCAACGATGGCGGAAAGAATCCCGACCAGGATATTGGCATTGGTGGCACCGAGTCCTTCATACATCTGGTGGGAAACCATGGCGAGATAGCCGAATTGAGATAGGCCACCGACACAGAGAATAACCCCATAGAAAAAGAGGAGGGTGTCCCACTCGGCCCGGGCCACTCGTTGGAAGAGATCAAAAGGGTCGCTGTCCTTTTCAATGCCGGCAATCCCCAGTGGGTTATCATATTCGAGTGATCGTTTTTCTCGTATTTTGATGTAATAGGAGAAAAACCCCAGGTAGGAGAGGCCAAGCATCATGCCTGCTGCAGGAGGGAGATCAAGGAAGTTATGAAAGGAGACCGCAGTCACGATGGTCATCAGAAAAAGAAATATGATTCGTTTGGCACCGAACTTCATGGACACATTTTCTGTGAGCGCTTCAGGGTTTTCTTTGGATACAAAGAAACTCATAATGATTGCCGGTATCAACCAGTTCAGGAGTGCCGGAAAAAAAAGGAAGAAAAACTGGCCGAAGGCTGCCTGTCCCTTCTGCCACACCATAAGAGTGGTAATGTCACCAAAGGGAGAAAAGGCTCCACCTGCATTGGCCCCCACCACAATATTGATACAGGCGATGGCAGCAAATTTTTTATTATCTGGAGCTACTGCCATAACCACCGCACCCATAAGCAGAGCCGTGGTCAGGTTATCGGCAATGGGGGAAATAAGAAAGGCCAGTATACCGGTGATCCAGAAGACAATACGTAGAGAAAATCCTCTGGAAACCAGCCATGAACGCAGGGCCTGGAACACGTTACGTTCATCCATGGAGTTGATATAGGTCATGGCACAGAGTAAGAACAGCAGTAATTCCGCATACTCGGTGATGTTGTGGATAATCGCATTATGGGCTTCTTCGGCAGGAATCCCGACCTGTTTATAGGTAATGGCTAATAACACCCAGATAAAACCGGCTGCCATCATTACTGGTTTACTTTTCCTGAGATGGGTTTTCTCTTCAAAAATTACGAGTACATAGGCAAGAACGAAGAGGGCAAGGGATGCATAACCAAATCCCGTTGATGTCAGACTTACTGCAGCCTCTCCGGCTTCATGGCCGGTGGCTGCAAGTACCTGACCTGCACTGCCCAGAAGAGCAATGCAGAGAGTGAGTAGTATTTTCATTGTGATTATCCTTGTTGCGTAAGTTGATTGTTCTTTGAAGACTTTTACCATTAGGTATCATATCAGGCTGACATGCCGTAAAATAAGGCGATGGTTCCCATCATCACAACGAGATACAGTATGGTCATTCCAGCACCGGCACGGAAATAATCTTTTGTACAGTAGCCGCCAGGTCGCATAATCAGTGCGTTTACCTGATGAGTCGGAAGAATAAAGGTATTGGAGCAGGCAACTGCAACAACGAGGGCTGCAATGCGGGGATCTGCCCCGGCGGCTCCGGCCATATTCATGGCCAGTGGAACCATGAGAACTGTTGCTCCTACATTTGAGGCAACCAGAGTGAAGAATGAGGTGAGAATGGCGATGACCGTGAGAAGAACCAGTGGAGAAACAGTCCCTATTGTACCCATGATCGTCTGGGCGATAAGGTTTGCAGCCCCGGTTTTTTCAAAGGCAATACCTAAAGGAATCAGACCGCCAAGGAGAAATACTGTCATCCAGTCAACGGACTCATAGGCTTCATCAATTGAGAGAACCTTGGTAAGAACCATGCCCATGGCACCCGCAAGAAGGGCAATGGAAAGCTGCACATGAAAACCAAGGATCATAACAAGGGCTAGCACCAGGCTGCCCACTGCGAATTTGATTTTGTCGCCGCGCAGTATTTCTCCCTGGACCTCTTCAGTAAATGCAAGATCAGTCCGTTCTTTCAGGTAATGAAATTTTTCCCAGGGACCCTGCAGAAGTAATGCATCACCGGCATGGAGAGTCATGGTTGAGATTTGACCGACGTATGTTTTATTGTCCCGTGCCACTGCAAGGGGCATAACACCATTTTTTTTCCGAAAGGAATGAGCGCGTAAGTTACTGCCAACGAGTTCTGAACGGGGAGTGATGATAGCTTCCATAATTCCCGCATTGTTTGGAGAGAGACTTTCGGCAAAGACTTCAAGATCTTCTTTGACCATCCAGCCAAAAGATTTGGCCATCTTTGCTACAAGATCTGGCGGACCCTCAACAGCAATGGTGTCGCCAGGACCGATTTTATTTGCGTAATCCGGGGTGGCTACGGATACCCCGTTTTTTGCTTGGATCCCTATAATTGTTGTGAAAAAGAGTGGCCTGATTTCAAGTTCTTCTAAAGTCTTGGGGCCTTCAAATGAATCAGAAACCTGAATTTCAAAAATCTCTCCGATATCATGGTAGGTTTTTTCAAGTTCGATGGACATTGGTCCACTACTGCCTTCTTCCCCTTTTCCGGAGGGCAGAATAAAACGACCAAACAGAACGAAATAGATAAGGGCTGCAACGATTAATGCCAGCCCTATGGGAGTTACAGAGAACAAACCAAAAGGTTCAACATTTGGATCAGAAATCTTCATAACATCATTCATTAGAATAAGTGGACTGGAGCCAATCAGGGTCATACAACCACCAATAATGGCACAAAAGCCCATGGGCATGAGAATTCTGGAAACCGGGATGTTCGTTTGACGGCAGATACGTTTTGCAGCGGGCAAAAACAGTGCCGCAGCACCGATATTCTGCATAAAACTTGAAATAAAGGCAACCGTTCCTGAGATAAGAACCATAATCCTGGACTCACTCTTGCCGGCAAACTTAAGCAGCACTCGGGCGAGAGAGTTCATGGCTCCAGTTTTGTCGAGCCCAGCACCGATGATAATTACTGCGATGATGGAGACAACTGCGTTACTCGAAAGTCCGCTGATAGCTTCTTTAGGGGTGACGAGGCCAAGTAGAGGCAGAATAATCATCATGATGATGCCGACCACATCGACACGCACCCATTCAAAAATAAAGAGTAGAATTGCCAGACCTAAAACGGCCATGACTAAAATTATAGGGAGAGTCATTTTTTCCTTAATATCCTTTGTTTATATTGTTGATGTCTGTTGTATAATGGGACATCTTCTTATTGTACGTGAGCTTCGCAAATGCACATCTCCTTCAACGGGGATGGCGGCCCAGTGGCATAATGACACCCAGGCAGAGATACCTGGCAAACAGTTGTTCTCTCCTCTTCTTTCTTTGTTTTCTGTTTCATCCTTCTCCTCCTCAAAAAAGACATGGATTCATGCTGATTAGTTTGTTGTTTCAAATTGCAACCTGTGTGCCGTTTTCGTCAGAGCAGATGAAATTTGTCTGCCAGGCCTGTTTCCGTTTTCCGGCTGAATAAAAAGATGGCGGGAATGCGTGGCTGTTGCAGGATGTAACGGTTTTCAGGGGGGGAGGCAGGATTCTGTATCAGGAATAATTCAGAGAAATAATGGAAATAATAAAGGGGAGATATAGCTTTCTCTTTAGTACAATTGTTGCATATCGCAACATTGCAACTTGCAACGATGTTGCATATATGCAACAGTGGGAAGGGGTGCTGTTGCAGGAACCTGTGAAATAAGGTCGCTTCGTTATCGGCATAAACGGGCGTATGGCCAAAATTGCATTTTATTTTTCATTTGGTCTCAAATTTGCTTCTTGGTGTAAATGAAATACACAATCTTTTCTTTTAACTTTCGGTGACCAATGAACCAGATATTTTTTTATACAATAGAGGCAAAAGGGCGCACGGCCAAAGCAGTGAGTGTTTTTTCACGTGGGCCACACGGGAGTGGAATACTATGTTCGCTTTAAATCTGCGCCAGAAGATGATTGGCTGTTTTTGTCTGCATCTGCTTTTTTACATCATCGTTGGAGTTACTTTCCTAAAAGATTTTGATGTGTTCTACGATGATGTCACTCTTCTGATGCATGCCGGTGACCTTAGTAGTATCAGTCTTGAAATCCGCCGATATGAAAAAAACTTCATCATTCGCCATGACAATGAGGATTTTGCCAAAGTCCTTGAATATATAGATGAAGCGCAGCAATTTGTCCCCCAGGTCATTGATGAGTTACAAATCATGCCGCAACCGACACATCTGAATGATCTTACTGCTAAATTGACGGCATATGAGGAGACTTTCAAGGAATTCAAAGGAAAATGCACTTTTGGGCAGGATGCTGCTGTCTGTCCTCTGCGCGAAGAAGTCCGTACTCTGGGCCAGGATCTTGTCACCATCACCGAAGATCTGGTCCTTTTCGAAAAAAACAAAATGACCACCTTTATCGAAAAGTTTACCGGTCGAGTGATCAACGCAATATTCTTTCTTGTGGCTTTATCGATCTTCACTATCACTCTTCTCTACACCTCAATTATTAAGCCCTTGAAGAAGGTTGAGAATGCCGCCATTGACATTGCTAATGGTACTTTTTCACTGTTACCCGTTGATGACAAAAAAGGCGAGGTTCGCAGCGTTCTTCGGGCCTTTAACAAAATGGTCACAGACCTGGAAGAACAGCAGGAACAACTTTTTCAGGCTAAGAAGCTCTCTTCAATTGGAACGCTGGCTTCAGGCACAGCCCATCAGATAAATAACCCGCTCAATAACATTGCAACGTCCTGCCAGCTGGCCCTTGTTGACATTGGTGAAGGCAAGGACTCATTTGTAGGGAAAATGCTGGAGACCATCAATCAGGAAACGCAGCGTGCAGGGGAGATTGTTCGCGGTCTGCTGGAATTCTCCAGGGCCCAGACATTCTCTCCTCAACCCTACCGCCTTGAAGAAATTGTAGACAAAGTGAAGCGCCTTGTTGCCAGTGAAGTTCCGTCAGGCATCACCGTAGAGACTAATATTCCTGAGGATATACTCCTCTATGTTGATGTTCAAAAAATGATTGAAGCCCTGTTGAATCTACTTATCAACGCAATTCAAGCCATTGAGGAACCACCGGGGACAGTATTTCTCGGAGCAGAAAAGGATACGGATAAAAAGAATGCCGTCATCACCGTCACTGACACAGGTACAGGGATTGAGCCGGAAGACCTGCCCAAGATTTTTGACCCGTTTTTCACCACTAAAAATGCTGAAAATGGTACTGGTCTGGGCCTGGCAGTTGTTTACGGCATAATAAAAAAACAGGGTGGATCAATCAGGGTAGAGTCAGTAAAGGGGGAGGGAACCAGCTTCCTGATTACCTTGCCGTTACAGTCTGAAGCCATTGAAACTGAGCTATACAGCAAGAATCCACTCTCCAGAGGTACCCATGTCTGAGGAAAATAATATAGCTATTCTGCTGGTTGATGATGAGGAAATAAATGTCCAGAATGTCGGTCATTTTCTTGAACACCAAGGCTTTCTTGTAACAACTGCCACAAGTGGTACCGAAGCCCTGAACCTGTTGACTCAGTCCCATTTTGATCTGGTGATAACGGATTTGAAAATGGGTGATGTAGATGGCGTCCAGGTTATGAAAACTGCCAAAGAACTCCATCCTGAAATCGAAGTAATCATTGTTACCGGCTATGCTACCGTAGACTCTGCTGTGGATGCCATGGCTCAAGGGGCATTCTACTATCTCCCCAAGCCGATCAAATTAAAAGAACTGCACGCTCTAGTGCTAAAAGCCACGGAGAAAACCGTGCTGCGTCGGGAAATCAGCCGCCTGAAACGACGTATCGAGGCACAACAGGGAACAACCCAGTTTATTGGCCAGAATCCGGCAATCCTTGAGCTTAAAGATTCCATTGCCCATTTTGCTCAGCTTGATTGTAATATCCTGATTACCGGTGAAACCGGTACTGGCAAGGAACTGGTGGCCAGGACCATTTATGAACTGAGTCCCAGAGCCGACAAGCGTTTTCTTCCTATCAACTGTGGAGCAATGACCGAAGAGTTGATGCTCAACGAACTGTTTGGCCATGAAAAAGATGCCTACACCGATGCCGGAGGACTGCGTAGCGGGCTTCTTGAGTCCGCCAATGGTGGCGTTGTTCTTTTTGATGAAATAGGGGAGATGCCCCTGAGCATGCAGGTGAAATTGCTACGGGTTTTACAGGAGAGAACAATTATCAGGGTGGGTGGAACCCAAGAGATCCCCATCAATATCCGATTGCTGGCCGCCACCAACCGTGACCTTAAAGAAGAAGTGGAAAAGGGAACATTCCGCCAGGATCTCTATTATCGGCTGAATGTTATCAATCTGCATATTCCACCGCTGAGAGAGAGAAGAGATGATATTCCTCTCCTGGTAAATTATTTTCTGGCTAAATATACTCTCCCAAGCGGAAAGAATAAAAATGTTTCCCCGGAAGCCCTCCACCGACTGCAGGATTACGACTACCCTGGCAATGCAAGAGAGCTTGAAAATATCATTGAACGCTCTCTTGCTCTCTGTGACGACTCTGAGATACAGGCACACCACCTCCCGACAGATCTCAGTAAGAGCCAGCCATTTCATCTGCCAAGCATGCAGACTGGCAGGCCAAACAGGAGCCTTGAAGAAAATGAACGTGAATATATCCTCTCTATCCTGAGAAGTGTTGACGGTAACAAGACAAAGGCTGCTCAGATTATTGGTATTGACAGGGTATCTCTATGGCGAAAACTCAAAAAATATGAAAAGAATGGAATTGATGTGACCTGACGTTGCTATAGATAATCTTTAAGAATTTCATAAATAGCAGGACGTTTTTCTCTGATTTCGTCTGTAGTCAGGCCTTCCAGTGAATGGGGGTATTTGAGCCAATCCGTGGTTTCATGTACTGTGTAATCCGGTGCCTTGCCGGTCTGGTTACGGGATGGCTTATAATAGGGAACCGCAATTCGGATATCTTCTGGAGTATTCAAACGTAATCTGCGCCGTAATTCATTGATGATGGCCTCAACAGAGCGACCAGTATCAAAGACATCGTCTACAATTAAAAGCCGGTCACTGTGCTGAAGGTTTTTTACAAGATAGTTGAGTCCGAAAAGCTTGATTTCACGTGTTTTATTGTCTATTCCGCTATAGGAAGAGGTGCGGATTGCGATATTGTCCGATGGTATGCCATGAAAAGCCAGAAACTCCTGGACTGCTATCCCAATGGGTACGCCTCCACGCCAGACAGCGATAATGAAGGTGGGGCGAAAGCCGCTATCCAGAATTTGACGGGCGAGTTTGAAAGAATCTTCGAGTAAACCCTGAGCTGTAAGGTACACCTTATCCATTGCTAACCTTGCTGTTAATTTGAAGAAGAATAGAATCTATTTTATACAAGTAATGTTCTAAAAAGGGTATCCTAAAGCGGACTATGCCCGCAAGCCAGGTTTTGAGGCTGAAGGTACAGAAAGGCTGAAGGCCGCGTGTAATATGTTGTCTTTTCTTCAGCCTACATACCTTGTCCTGATAACGAAAGAAATTAATACTTATTTCGAAGTCTACGCTTATCTCGTGTTTTTTTACACCCATACAAGGGGGGTAAAGAACAGAGTAACCGGGGTTCAGGCATAAGGCAGTAAAAGGTATGATTCAATCCAGTAAAATAAAAAGCAACATCTTCTCAATAGCTCTTGCCGAGGCTGAATTCATGGAAAAAATTTTTCTTGATGAAGAGACCCTGATTCTCGACTCTTTTAGACTGGGAGTACAGGTATTCGAAAGTGGTTTTCGTCCCACATTTATAGTGGGATTGTGGCGCGGAGGCAGCTCAGTTGGCATTTATGTTCAGGAATGTCTGCAGACACTTGGTGTTGAAACGAATCATATATCACTTCGTACATCTTATCGAGGGCAGCCCTCTTATCAGGAGGCGGTGGCTGCAGTCGATGCTGAAATAAGAGTTCATGGAACCCAGTATCTTCTCGAGAACCTCAGTAGTGAGGATTCACTGCTGCTGGTTGATGATGTTTTCAGTACGGGAAAGAGTATGGAAGCTGTGATCAAACGTCTGAGCCGTCATCTGAAAAGGAATATGCCCAAGGATGTCAGGATTGCCACTCTCTGGGATCGTCCTTCTTTTAGGGCGTCTGAGATAGATCCGGATTTTTACCAAAACAGGACGGAAGACTGGCTTGTGTTTCCCTATGAAATGAGTGGTCTGACTATGGAAGAAATCAGGGAGCATAAACTTTTTCTGGAGCCGTATCTGTAAAATATCTGAAATTTTCCATGCGTTCCGATGTAGAGAAAAAATCCTCTTTTAATCTTTCTGTAAAATCTCCGAGTCAGATTCAATACCGTTGGCATCCTCTGGTTACTTTTTTTCTTGGCACCGGCTAGCCCGCATTTCTCATGAACATTTTGTTCGTTATTCGTTAACAGCTTGGTTTTA
>CAZIDU010000117.1:0-12459 GCA_964538055.1 uncultured Desulfocapsa sp.
GATAAGCCAAGCCCGAAAGGAATAGTCGAATTTACAGAAGAGAAGTTGCTTTATCGAAGTCAGAAGACCTGTCTGAAAGTATTTGTGCAAAAAAGCACAACATATAGCAATCCCCCGTGGACAAGGGGATAGCAATAATTCGTGGGAATTCAGGGCATCCTCGAATCAATATTTTGGTTCGGGGCTTTTTTTTGCCCGGATCTTCTATAAAAGGAGAATGCTTCATGTTCGACAAAATACAAAATGTTTTAACCTGGGGAATCATGCTGTCGGTGTTGCTGGTAGCCACCAACGCAATGGCTTCCGGCAAGACAACCCGGAGCAACAACGATACGGCCATTGTTATTGCCAGCTTTGGCACCACGGTTCCCAGTGCTGTTACAGCCATCATTAATATCATCGACCAGACAAAAGCTGCTTACCCCAACACCGAAGTACGGGTGACCTTTACCTCAAATATCATTCGTTCGGTATGGAACGAGCGACAGACCGAGGCGCAGCGGTGGCTTGATGACGGGGTTCCACAGGAAATCCTCTATGTGAAAAATATTATCTCCACCATCGGTGACCTGCGTGAAGAGGGCTATCGCAATATCATTGTCCAACCCACCCATATGTTCTATATGGAGCAATCCCAGGATCTGAAAGCCTATGTTGATGGTCTGGCATCCATTCAAACCACCAAAAAGAAATGGCGTCCCTTTGATAAACTGGTTATGGGGCGTCCAGCCCTTGGAATGCCAGGGGATTGCTATGATTACCATACGGACGTAGCTGCTGCTGTGGCCACATTGGCCGGGGATGTCGAGCTTGCAAAAAAAGAAGGGGCCATGCTGATCTATATGGGTCATGGCAACAGCCACTGGTCCACGGGAATCTACGCTGAAACCCAAAAGAAAATGCGCGAGGTGTACCCTGAGATACACACCTTTATCGGAGTGGTGGAAGGAATGCCTGGCTTAAACGACTTCATAGATCATCTTCAGTATGCAAAAACAAAGAAGATCATCTTAAAACCTTTTATGATAGTCGCCGGTGACCATGCAAAAAATGATATGGCTGGTCCGGAGGCTGACTCCTGGATGTCTATCCTCAGTAAAGAGGGCTATGACGTACAGCCAATTATGGAAGGACTTGGCAGCAATGATACTTTTGCTGCTCTCTTTGTGGCTCATATCAAGGATGTAGCTAATGATAATGAAATTACCCTGCAATGATGCATCTGGCCATTACAAACCTGTTTTCAATACAATGTACTAACTAAATGACAATGAAAGGTAACTATTCACCATGCTATTAAACGGCACAATATTTATCCGGAATCGGGGGACACGATCCCAATTCAAAAGACAAAGACGAATTGGGTCATGTCCCCAGTTTCCTAGCAGCGTATTCGTTATGCAATTCCGACTCAAATTCAATTCCGGTGAATAGCAACAATGAAAGGAACATTTTACGTGGTGGGGGTTGGTCCCGGTGACCCGGAACTCATCACCCTGAAGGCAATACGTATACTCAAAGACTGTCCGGTGTGGCTCACCCCTGCTGCTCAAAAGAATGGTAACAGCACGGCCCTTGCCATTGCCAGTGGAACAATCGATCCAACAGAAAAGATCATTCTGAGCCATCACTTCCCTATGAAAAAAGTTCATATGGGTAAAACACCGGACAAGGAAGTATCAGACGCCTGGGAAGAAGCCGCAGCGCTCATCAATGAACAGCTGGAAGCTGGAAATGATGTCGCACTGCCCACGCTTGGCGACCCGGCAATTTATTGCACCGGATTCTATGTTTATGAAACACTCCTGAGACAGAACCCCGAGGCATCCATACAAATCATCCCCGGTATCTCTGCCATTGGGGCCACGGCAGCAGCGGCGGCAATTCCTCTCTGTCTTGGTGATGATCGGGTGGCAGTCATTCCTGCTATTTTTGAAAGTGACAAAATCAGAGATATCCTTCTTCAGTTCGAGACAGTGGTCTTTATGAAGGTCTATAAAGCAATGGATCGTCTGGTACCGCTTCTGGAAGAACTGGATCTGCTTGACAAGGCTGTACTAGTGGAACGAACCAGCATGGAAGATCAACGAGTCCATCATGATCTAAAGGCAGCCATGGATAAAGAATTACATTATTTTTCAACTCTGGTGGTCCGGAAAAGCTGCGCCCTCAGCAAGCACCGGGGATAGACAATAAGCTGGCATAAGCACCTTCACCAAATTTTTTCAAAAAAAACACGAGATAAGCGCAGACTTCGAAAAAAATTATAAGGTGCTAATAATCCGTTCGGGAGCGTTAAACACATTCAAACGCCCAGGCCTTGCATACCCAACCAAGGTAACACCAGCACGACGGGCAATGGCAAGGCCCAATGATGATGGCGAGGTACGAGACATAACAATGGGGATGCCAATACGGGCACACTTCAAAACCATATCCGAAGTAAGGCGTCCCGTGGTATACACGGCACCGCTGGCAGGAATTTTGCCCATCAAAATTGCTCCAATGATCTTGTCAACCGCATTATGGCGCCCCACATCTTCGTAAAATCCCTGCAATCTGCCATCGGCCCACAAGCCGCATCCATGTATGCAGTGCGTTGCCGGACCAAGAGGTGATTGCTGCAGCATTTCACGAATAAACTGATCTACTTCATCAAGGCTGATAGTACACTCATTGAGAGGATCAAAAGCCCCTTCCAGCATTTCCCTCGATATCTTCCCGGTACCGCCACAGCCGGAGGTAATAATCACCTCCTTTGGCGCACTTCCCTCTTCCACATCGGCATGCACCGAGATACGCCCCTCAGGACAGACAAGTACCTCACGTACCTGACCGACCTCTGTAACATAGCCCTGACCAAACAGAAACCCAGCCCCAAATTCTTCCAGGCCAGTGGCAAGCACCATGGAGGCACCTATTTCTTCGTCATTTAGGGCAACCTTGTACGGAACTTCAATGGCCAGCCTTTCCTCTCGTTCTTCACTGCCAGAGGCGCTGACCACCACTGTCTTTTGGATCAGTGTAACTGAGTTATCAATTTCGTCCAAATTCAGATACCACGGTTAAATTTATATTTCCCCTTATGGAGTTTCACACATCGCTGAAAGCGATAGGACAATACCAGTACCATAAAAATTTTTCCATGGATTTCACCTCCAGAGTACGATACATTTCAGATAGAATTTCACAGGATATAGCTTTAAAATCCACATTTTATTTTATGCCCCTATTCAACTGAAGATGAAAACCAAACTCTCATCCATAAACCTGCTAAGTGAGCTTAAAAAGCCTGAAAACACTGCCTTTTTAGAAGAATTCACAAACATCAACCACACTAAAAACAAGATTATTTACTCCTCTGGGTATAAGCACGATCTTGTCTTTATTGTTAAAAAGGGACGATTGCGACTCTACCTTGCGGTGGAAGACAAGGACTTTTCACTGGCCATTCTGGAACCCGGCGATATTTACGCCACCCATACCCGTGCCCATGTTGAAGCCCTGGAAGATGTGACGCTTATGGTTATGCCCACCTCAAAGCTGCATGCCTATATGGCAACACACCCTGCCCTCTCCAGAACGATTATTCGTATTCTCGGCGAGCTCCTCAACCAGACATTTTCAATCATTGACAGTCTGGTCTTCAAGGACATCAAACAACGCCTGACTGATTTTTTTATCTATGAGGCTCGACACAACGGTATCATTGATGGGAAGAGAACCATCATCAAACTCGACCTGACGACAACACAACTGGCTGCAATCGTCGGATCTTCACGGCAGACTGTCTCAACCATCATCAGTGCCATGCTAAAGGATGGTGTGCTTGAGAAACAGTATCGAAACATATACCTCATTCCCAATATTGATCTGTTTAGAAACTACGCCCACATTTAATCAAGCCCCCCATTCATTGACATCCTTATTTAGATTTCATACACTCTTAACAGTACAGGAAGATACGGCTTAGCCCAAAGCTTTGATCATCCAGTTTAACAAGAGGTACTATTTGTCCACCCGGGGAAAAATCATTAGCTCTGTCATGTTGCTGATTAGTGTGATGAGCCTCGTTTTCATATTCTCCCTGACAATTACTCAGCAGCATGCTCTTGATAGAATTATCGAGGCCAAGGTTGATTCGGTCTGTTCCGGGGAGTTGGCCATTCAATTTATAAAGGACAACCCCGTTGATTTAATAGTGATGGATATGTTGATGGGATCGGGAATGACCGGGTATCAAACTTATAAGGAGATACGCAATCTATCCCCGAAGCAGAAGGCCATTATTGCCAGTGGCTTTTCTAAAAGTGACGACGTTAAAGCAACTCTTACACTCGGTGCCAGCGGATTTTTACGAAAACCTTACTCGATAAAGGAACTTGGTCGAATTGTTAAAGAAGCATTATGTGGCGAATCAAACGAGAACTAAAAAAGCTATTTTGGTAACTTCACCATGCTATTGAACGGCACAATATTTATCCGGAATCGGGGGACACGATCCCAATTCAAAAGACAAAGACGAATTGGGTCATGTCCCCAGCTTCCTACCAGCGTATTCGTTATGCAATTCCGACTCAAACTCAATTTCGGTGAGTAGTTACCTATTTTGTTACTTAAAAAACTACACTTTGTCAAACAGCTGACAGTAATCCTCACCTCATCAGTTATACTGAAAAGATAATAGGGCAAAGATGTCCTGCAACTAGATGACATTTTATTCATAAAGGAGAAGCCACATGACGGAAAAACCGAGAAACGTTGAGGAAATGAGTATCTGGGAAGATGCTCACCAAATGCTCCGTAAAGCTGAACGTGATGGAATTGAGACAGTCTGGGATAGGCTGGAACAGCAGACCCCCCACTGCAAATTCGGAGAATCGGGTGTTTGTTGTCGTATCTGCACCATGGGACCATGCCGGATCAGTAAAAAAGCACCCCTTGGCGTTTGTGGCGCTGATGCGGATGTCATTGTTGCCCGAAATTTTGGACGTTTTCTCGCCGGCGGTGCAGCAGGACACTCTGATCATGGTCGTGACTGTATCGAAGCATTCCATGCGGTTGCCCATGGCAAGACTGAAGATTACCACATTCGAGATGAGGCAAAGATGCTGCGTATCGCCGCCGAACTCGGGATTGCAACCGAGGAACGGGAGTTACTTGACGTTGCCAAAGATCTCGCCGATGAATTCTTTGAAAGCTTTGGCAGCAAGCGTGATGAAGTCGCTTTTATTTGCCGGGTGCCGCAAAAACAGCAGGAAAACTGGAAGAACCTGGGGATTATGCCACGTGGCGTAGATCGTGAAATCACCGAGATGATGCATCGCACCCATATGGGGTGTGACAATGATGCCGCCAATACTCTACTCCAGGGAGCACGAATGTGCCTTGGCGATGGTTGGGCAGGGTCAATGATTGCAACAGAAATATCTGACATTCTCTTCGGAACACCCCCCCCACGCAAGGCCCAGGTAAATCTCGGTGTCCTCAAAAAGGATCAGGTCAATATTCTGGTTCATGGCCATAATCCGATTGTTTCTGGAAAAATCCTCGAAGCCGTCAATGAACAGGAACTCATCGATCTGGCAAAGGAAAAGGGAGTCACGGGAATAAATCTTGCCGGTCTCTGCTGCACTGGTAACGAACTGATGATGCGTCGGGGCATCCCAATGGCCGGAAATCATCTGATGACTGAACTGGCGATCGTCACCGGGGCAGTTGAAATTATTGTAGTGGATTATCAATGTATTATGCCAAGTCTTGTACAGGTCGGCAACTGCTATCATACTAAAATGATCACCACTGCTGACAAGGCCAAGTTCACAGGAGCCGAGCATGTAAAATTTGAGATGCACAATGGTATGGAACAGGCGCGTAAGGTTGTCCGAATGGCAATTGAACGCTACACGATGCGTGACCCGGACCGGGTTGAGATCCCCGGTGAACCAGTGGACATTATGACCGGATTCTCCAACGAAGCCCTGCTTGAAGCACTTGGTGGTTCACTGACGCCACTTATTGATGCGATTAAGGCTGGCAAGATACGAGGCGTTGTTGGAATCGTGGGATGCAATAATCCAAAATACAAACATGATTACTGTAACGTAAATCTGACCCGCGAACTCATCAAAAAAGATATTCTGGTTATTGTCACCGGCTGTGTGACAACGGCTGCCGGAAAAGCTGGCCTTCTTGTTCCCGAAGCCATCGAGCAGGCGGGCCCCGGCCTCAAAGAGATCTGCGGAAGTCTTGGTGTTCCGCCGGTTCTTCATATGGGAAGTTGTGTCGATAATGCCAGAATTCTGCAACTGGCCGCATTGCTTGCCAACGAACTGGGAGTATCCATCTCTGACCTGCCGCTGGCCGCCTCATCACCGGAGTGGTATTCTGAAAAAGCGGCAACCATTGGAACGTATGCCGTGGCATCCGGCATCTATACCCATCTCGGCCACCCACCAAATATTACAGGATCTCCCATTGTCACCAATCTGGCACTGGGGGGACTCGATGATCTGGTTGGTGCTTGCTTTGGTATAGAACCCGATCCGTTTAAAGCTGCTGAACTTATCGACGAACGGATCAAAATGAAACGCAGGGGGCTTGGCCTTGAAGAATAAGGCCTTCTAAATTCTGTTT
Source organism: uncultured Desulfocapsa sp. (assembly GCA_964538055.1). GTDB lineage: Bacteria > Desulfobacterota > Desulfobulbia > Desulfobulbales > Desulfocapsaceae > Desulfocapsa. Next base: position 6,637 of record CAZIDU010000117.1, read on the forward strand.
TAATTGCTCATACCCGATGGATTTGCAGGCAGCATTGACGAGTCACTACGCTCTCTGCGAATCCATCATCACCGACTGTACAATATCGCCTAAATCACTAAACTCAAATGGTTTCTTAACAGACGCGACAAAGCCATACTCCTCAAAGTTTGCCATAACAGGATCGTCGGAATATCCACTGGAAACAACAATCCTGGCACCCTCATCTATTTTCAACACCTCTCGGGCAGCCTCTCTTCCTCCCATGCCACCCGGGATTGTAAGATCCATGATAACCATATCAAAGGGTGTTCCAGCCTTCATATTCGCCAGATACAGTGCTACACTTCCTTCCCCATCGACCGATTCTTCAACATCATAGCCCCGCAGCATAAGCATCTGCCTGACCACATCTCGTACGATCTCGTCATCATCCATTACAAGTATCCTGCCCTTACAATCGGAAAGAACTGATTCTTCCAGATCCTGCTCAACTGATACGGAATCGACGACTGCAGTGAGATACAGGGTAAATGTAGTTCCACTGTCAATCTCGGACATAACGGATATTATCCCGTCGTGCCGCTTAATAATAGAATGAACCAGAGCAAGCCCAAGCCCACTCCCTTTGACACTATCAAAATCCTTGGTGGTATAATAGGGGTCAAATATTTTATCTATGATCTTAGGCGAAATACCATGCCCGGTATCAGCTATGGTGATTTTCAGATAATTTCCCTTCTTGAGCTCTGCTGTTGCAACACTTTGGGAATAATTAGAGCAGCAAATTGTAATATTGCCGCCATCGGGCATCGCCTGCATGCTATTCACAATAAGATTCTGCATCACCTGGCTGATCTGGGCAGTATCAATGTTTGCTGCCCAAAGCTCGTCATCAAACTCATACCGAACCTTGACAGCACTTCCACTTAAAGCAAAATCAGCTGAATCTTTTATTATTTCAACCAGTGACGCCAAGGTTCGAACAGGAGTCCCCCCCTTGGAGAACGTCAAAAGTTTCTGAGTCAGATCCCTGGCCCGTAACGAAGCATTTTTAGCTGGAGCCAAAAAGGAATACCCGGGAGCCTCCGAGTCCATCGTTGCCATACTAAGACTAAGATTCCCAAGAATTGCGGTGATAATATTATTAAAATCATGGGCAAGCCCTCCTGCGAGCACCGCAATGGATTCCATTTTCTGGGCATTCAGCAGCTGCTCTTCCATATCTTTGCGCCCGCTGATATCATCCACAACCCAGACAACCCCTTTCTTGAGATCTGGTGGTGATCGTTGGTCAATAGCCTTACCTGTTAGTAAGCACCATAATGGTTGGCCATCTTTTTTTCGCAATTGATACTCAACCTGAATCTGTTCACCTGAAACAAGCAACTCATAGAAGCGCTTGCCAAAATCCTCAAATCGCTCCTCGGAAAGGTGAAACTCACGCATCCCTGTCCCTTCCAGCTCCCCCGGTGAATCATACCCCATAAAATAGGCAAGCCGTTGATTACATCGAGCCAGTATTCTGCCACCGCGTAATAGCATAATACCCACCATTGAACTTTCAAAAATGGTCTCAAATTCATCGGTTCTCTGCTGCAGCTTCTTTTCTGAAACAAATAGTGATTGAATATGGGTAGCATTTTTGATGGCCGTGGCCGATTGGTTGGCAAATATCTGAGCAAGAGATTTTTGTTCTTCTGAAAAAAGTCTTTTCTTAATGGTGTGGCCGATGATGACACCAAAGACCTCGCCATTATGCACCATAGGGGTTGCAATGGCAGAGGTAAGATCATTTTCCAATACAACAGCAGGAATGGAGAATCGCTTCTCTGTCTGAAAATCCTCAACTATTTCGAAATGTTGACTTTCAAGAACACGGCCAGGCAGGCCAAATCCCTTACGTGCTTTGAAGGTATCTATCAATGACTCCGGAAACCCGATGGTGTCGCAGACTGTACAGCTACCCTGATCATCATCGACCAGAAACAGAGTGGCAAAATCAAGCGTTAACAAATCCTTAAAAAGATGGAGGCAACTTCGGTAAATCTCATTGAGTTCAGTTGTTACACCAAGTTTAGATGAAAAATCAATGACCTGTTTGAAAACATATTGACTGTCATCAAGCTTTTGCCTGATTGTACTCAGCTGGGCCTGCAGTTTTTTATTTTCATTCTGCAAAACTTCTAAGGTATTCATAGGGGAGCAGCACGGTGTGGTTAAATAATGCAGAAGCACCTTTCATAAAACCCAATGATCTTGGATCATTCTATTTCCTGTAACAGTAAAAAGGCTATCATACTATGAAATTGATAGTCAATTACTTATCCATATTTTCGGGCTTTATTTGAAGTGAATCTCTCCTTGTGATACAATTTATTCTGTTATGAAATCTTTGCTATTATTTGCCCTAAATAAATACACAACCTTCTGGACACCAATATGCTAAGCAGTTTTTACCGCCCCCTTTTCTCATTCTTGTTGTGTGGATGCCTTGCCGGCAACCTCTCAAGTTGTATAGGTAGCGAACCGATATTTGAATGCACAGATCCCTTGGGCTGTCTTGAAGTGGCACCCAATAATCCTATAAAAATTGGCGTTCTCCAGGCGATAAGTGGCAAGATCGCTCCCCTCGGGCAGGCACAGTTACGCGGATTTGAGCTTGCGCTTGACAAAAGAAAAGGGGAAATCCTGGGCCACCCTGTTGTCTCTCAAATCGAAGATACCGGTTGTACCGCAGAAGGCGGAGCCAATGCAGCCCTTAAGGTTATTGCCGATCCGCAAACAGCAGCAATTTTTGGCACCACCTGTTCAGGTGCTGCAGCAACTGCATCACAGGCCATGTCCGATGCAAACCTCACCATGATATCCGGTAACAATTCTGCCCCTTTTCTTACTTCCATAGCAGGACGTCCTGCTCCAAACTGGCAGGCAGGCTATTTCCGAACCGCGCCAAATGATCAGAATGCCGGTAAGACAGCGGCTGAATATGCCTTTTTAAAACGTGGCCTCCGCAGGGCTGCTATCATCCATGACAATGATATTTACACCAAAGGATTGACGGAGAGTTTTAAAAAGACATTTATCGCACTCGGTGGAGAAATTACCCTGGACACTTCAGTGAACAAAGGAGACACTCAAATGCTCCCCGTTTTAACTGCTGTCGTAAATGCCAAGGCTGAGCTGATCTTTTTTCCGCTTTTCCAACCGGAAGGAAAACATCTGTTGTTACAGGCACGTACAATGAACAACCTTGAGCAGACCCTCTTTATCAGTGGTGGAGCACTGATTGATAAAACCTTTCTCAAGACAGTGGGGGATGCCGCAAAGAGCATGTGTTTTGTGGGCCCCACCCCTCCGAGTGGACCTGCAGTCGATAAGCAGACAGCTGCCTATATCGCTAAATATCAGGAAGAACCGACGGTAAGCTTAAGCTACTTCCTGTCTGCCTACGATGCTGCAGAACTGCTGTTCCTTGCCATTGAAAAGGCTGCAACTCAGGATGTGGATGGAACTCTTCATATTGGACGACAGAAAATACGAAATATTCTTTATGCTACAAAAGCCTTTAAAGGGGTTACCGGCACTCTCAGCTGTGATCAGTTTGGTGATTGTTCCCAAGCGTCGTTCCAGGTCCTCCAGCTTGAAGACCCGGCACTCGGCCTCAAAGGATTGGAAGAGAATATCGTTTTCCAACTAGGAAAGAATAATAAATAACTTGAACAGTGTTTCAGGCAGCACCTGATTTACAACTTCCCCTGGAAGTGGGACTTTAGCCCTGCCCAAAGTCGTATTCTGCGGGACTGAAGTCCCGTTTCCGGGAGTTTACTGTTTTCAATGTATAAAATTTTCATTCATGAGTTATATCAAACAGTAACTGAATGTACTGAAAAGGCGACAACCATGAGCCCTCTAATCTCCCGCTGGAATACACTGGGAATAAATAAAAAATTCAACCTCAGCTTTGCCCTGCTGCTCTTTTTCGTTTTTGTGATTGTGCTCACTGCCTATCTCTCCTTCCTGGCTATCCGTAATACCGAAAAAGATATGCAAAGGAGCACGGAAATCAGACTCCTGGTTCTGCAGATGGATCGCGGCATGGAAAGAGCGCACCGTCTGCTAGGTGACTTTTTTCTCCACTACCAGAGCCTCGGCCTACAAAAGGCCCACGAACAGTATGCCCAACCGTCTGTCCGCCAGATTTCTCAGGTTATATCGCTAAGCACTTCTCTTGAAAAAACCATCTCCTACTCAAACCTTGACATCTTCTCCCATATCAGCCAAACGGATGTTAATCTCTATCTGGCCTCAGCCAAACGATTCGCCACCACCTCCATCCAAGCGGTGGAATTACTCGCCAGACGTACAGCTCCGGATAGAGGAATAGAAGCCCGACTCTCTCTTGTTGCAAAAAAAACCAAAAAAGAGCTACGGGGCTTTTCTCAATTGGACGACCTGCGAAAGGAAATATGCTCTTTTATCAGGAGATATCAGATCAGTCGCCAACGCCATTTCATGCAATCGGCCCTTAACTCCCTTGATGCCTTACATGCAGCTGTGGATCAAGAAACAACCCTGGAAACAGAACAAAAAAACAGAATCTTTTCATTGATTCAGGCCTGCCATACCCTCAACGGAGAACTCCTGGATGTGGATCGTAAAATTGCTGCAAGTTTTCAGGATTTTTCCCTTCAGAAACAGATCCTTTTCCCGGTCTCCAATGGGCTGATCACCGCAACAGGGAAAGGCGTCGAACAGGCCCAACAGCGAATCGACAGTGTCTATCATCTTGCTACTCTTATCATTCTATCCATCACACTCATCACCATCATGTTCATGAGCAGCATTGCCAAACTCCTGAATAATACCATCACCGGAAACATTCTTCGTCTGACGAAGTCAGCTCATCAATTTGGGAAAGGAAATATGGATATTCGGGCCAGTGAGAGCAGCCAGGATGAATTGGGCCAGCTGGCCCGTATTTTCAATACCATGGCATCCCAGGTACAACATTTAGTAAACAACCTGGAACGAAAAGTAACCCAGCGAACGATCGAACTCACTGAGAGCGAAGAACGTTTTCGCCACCTTGTAAATGACCTGCCAAAAATTGCAGTTCAGGGCTATGACCATGAACGAAACGTGATTTACTGGAACCGTGCCAGTGAAATACTCTATGGCTACAGCGAACAGGAAGCCATGGGAAAAAAGCTCGAGGATCTAATTATTCCGGAACCCATGCAGGAAGGTGTAACCCAGGTGATTCAAAACTGGTATGAAAACGATGTGGCACTTGCCGCCTCTGAACTCATCCTGCACCACAAGGATGGCAGCGACGTACCAGTCTACTCTTCGCATGTCATGCTCACTTCCAGTCAGGGTGAAAAAACGATGTACTGTGTTGATCTGGGTCTTGCTGATTTGAAGATTGCCCAGGCAATGGGACAGAAAAGCGAATCATTCTACCGCCAGCTGTTTGACCACACCACCAGTGGTGTGGTTGTCTATGAAGCAGTTGACAATGGTCATGATTTTCTTATCAGAGATATCAACAAGGCCAGTGAAAGAATCGAAGGACTCAACCGGGATTCTGTCCTGGGCCGCAAAGTGACGGAAGTGTTCCCTGGTATAGAAGAATTTGGATTGCTTACCGTATTTCGCAATGTCTGGAAGACTGGCGAGCCTGCCCTGCACCCCGTTTCATTTTACAAAGATGAAGAACTGCAGGGGTGGCGGGAAAACAGAGTATACAGGCTGCCAAGCGGAGAAGTTGTCTCGGTGTACAACGACTTAAGGCTACCTTGAAAAATGAAGATTTCAATTCCAACCCCATTACTTGAGAAC
>CAZIDU010000118.1:0-12430 GCA_964538055.1 uncultured Desulfocapsa sp.
GGCGTTAATGTCCAAAAAATAATGGGCTATGCACTTATCACTTGAATTCAGGATATTCTGTAATTTTTTGTGATTTATTGAGATGTCTTTGGCAATGTGTTTACGTTCCCTGATTTCATCGGTCAGCAGGGTGTTAAGGTTTTTAAGTTCCAGTGTGTTTTTTTCAATAACAAAGGTATTGATTAAAGAAAGCCAGAAATGCCGGTTCCAGAGTCTGGTCTGTGCAAGATTAAAAATGAGAAAAAAACTGATAGCTATGCCAATTGGAACCGTCAAGCTGTTTTGGATATAGAACTCAACAAGGATGGTAGGCATTAAAATAAGTATGAGATAGCAGGAAGAGAGTAACTTCCATATACAGTAACTTGCCATTGAACCACCGCCGATACCGGCAAGAAGAATAATGATTAATGAAACGGAGAGTGCATTATGATAAAAGAAAACTCCTGTTGCCGCAAAGAATCCCCAGACAATACCCGTAAAAATATTTGACCAGAAAAAAACAGATATCCAGAAGTAGTGATGGGTTATTGTTTTCCTGGAAAAATAGATGATGGCCAGAATACGTAGAATTGTTGCAATGGCCAGAATGATTCCAAGGTAGGAGAAGAGGTAGCTGTGGTCCGAGGCATAGTCAGTGGCAAAGGCTCCAAGAAGAAAGGCCAGAGGAACAATAAAAGCACCTACAATATTTCTGTTTTTAAGGTCAACTATTGCCTGGTTGAGTATGGCTGAGATCTCTCTATCGCTAAACGTGATATCCAGTGGCTCTAGATGCTGCTTCAATTCCTTCTCAAAGAACATGTATCTAATCTCCGGTAAACAAGTAAATGAAAATATTGAAATATCAGGCAGCAACAATTCTGCAGTTGCTGCTCAATGGAGAGGTTTTTATTTACCTGCAAGGGATGCGGGGAGTGAAAAAATGAAATTGGACCCTTCACCAGGCGTACTGCTCACGCTTAAATTACCCTGATGCAACTGCAAGATTTCTCTGGCAATGGCAAGGCTCAGTGCAGTGCCCTTTGAATGGTTTTCAATTTGTTGAGAATAGAATTCATCAAAAATCATTTCTTGATTTTCAGGGGTGATTCCCAGACCAGAATCTATCACATTAAATGTAACAAATGTGTCATCAATGGCCGCTGATATTTTGACCATGGCTCCAGCAGGCGAATATTTAATTGCATTTGCAACAACTGCATTAAAAGCTTCATTGAAGAGTCTCCAATCAACTGTAAGATTGAAATCAGTAGGGCAGTTGACAGATACTCTGCACTTCAAGTCGGGGACAGCATTGGAATGTTTTGCAAATTCATCTAAATAGCTACTAACGGATTGACCTTCGGTGTGAAGAACTCTGCTGTTTCTGAGGCTGGAGAGGAGCAGGATCTTACGAACAAGATCATGGATTCGTTCCCCTGAGATTTTTATCAGTTTTGCATATTCTGCAATTTTTTCAGATATGGACGGGGTATCAAGGATTAGCTGACTACCTAGAAGGATACCATTTAATGGGGTTTTGGTTTCATGAGAAAAAAGTTGCAGAATTGTAGTTTTGAGTTCATCAATTTCTTCTGTTTTCTTTAATTTTGAAAAAACCTTTAACTTTGCCAGTAATTCATCATCAACAAAGGGTTTAGTGATGTAATCATCGGCACCGGCTTCATAGCCTTGGAGTCGCTCTTCAATCATGGCTTTGCCACTGACCATTATAACTTTTGAAAATTTGTGCCTTTTATCGTTTTTGATTCTTCTGCAAACTTCGTAACCGCTTATCCCCGGCATCATTATGTCGAGGATGATGATGTCCGGATTATACGTATCAAGCGAAGCTAAAGCATCCAATCCATTCACTGCCGATCTATATTGAAAATCCTTTTCGTATTCAAGGATCTCTTCAATCAACTTGACATTAATGGGTTCATCGTCAACAATGAGAACTTTGATTGCCATAAAAAACCTCACGAATTAAAGAAACCGTGTACTCAATTTTAGTGTCTAATGGTGATTTATATCGATAAATATGTGTGCTATCTTATCGCTAATTGACTGAAATGTAAAATTATTCTCCTTTTTGAAGATTTATTCAGTGTTTTATACGCTGCTTGCAATCCTTGTTTTCGTATGCTATTTTTCCCATCCTTTATCCGTATTGTTTCTATTTGGAACACGAATCCTTCGTTAATTCATGAAAATAGCAATTATAGGTCTCACTGTTGGTGGAAAGCGCCTCGCACAAATAATAGCTTCATTCTACGAGGATTCTTTTGTCGATACGAGAGATCTGCCTGTCTTTGAGAAACTCTCAACACTATGGCAGGAAAACTATGATGCAATTATTTGTATTATGGCAACGGGAATCGTTGTTCGTGGACTGGGCAGGCTCTGCTACGATAAAATGCGAGACCCCTGTGTGCTGGTGCTTGATGAAAAGGGGCAATTTGTCATCAGCTTGCTCTCAGGCCATCTCGGCGGTGGCAATCAACTCGCCAGAGAATTAGCTGAGCATATCGGAGGACAGGCAGTTATTACCACTGCCTCCGATGTAACCGGTCATACTTCCCTCGATCTATGGGCCCAAAAGAACCAACTGGAAGTGGATAATTCACAGAAGATCACAGCGAAATCTGCACAACTTGTAAACAAAGGGAGCCTTACACTTTTTACTGAATGTGAGGTCGAAAGCCTTCCTGAAGATTTTATAAGGCAGGCATCTCCTCAAACTGCCGATATTATAATTTCTGATTCAGATTTTTCTGAAACCCCGGCATTGATACTCAGACCCCGTGCCCTGTGTGTAGGTCTTGGTTGTAACCGGGGAACTGCAAGTGAAGATTTTCAGGATGCAATTACCGAGCTTTTCAGGGATAACGATCTGAACCTGCAATCAATTGCCGGTTTTGCATCGATTGATTTAAAAAACGATGAAGAGGGCTTGCTTGAATATGTTGAGCTGCTCAATAGACCCATACAATTTTATACCAAAGAACAATTAAACAGCGTGGATAACGTTTCCTCGTCGGATGTTGTTTTTGCGGCAACTGGAGCCAAAGGTGTTGCAGAACCTGCAGCGGTTCTTGCTGCTGAAACATCTATTGGCTCTGGTAAACTTATAATTAGGAAGAAAAAATGGAAGGATGTAACAGCAGCAGTCGCCATAAGACGGATCCGGATTGTGGCTTGATTTCTGTAGTAGGAACCGGTATCGGCAGCAGTGATAATATGACCCCCCGGGCAGTCAAGGCTCTTGCCGGTGCTGACGTCATTATAGGATATACAACCTATCTTGATTTGATCCCCGAATTACTGGTCGGGAAAGAAGTTATCACTTCTGCTATGATGCAGGAAGTGGATCGCTGTAATAACTCATTTGATCTTGCTGAGAAGGGTAAACAGGTTGTCCTTGTTTCCGGAGGCGATCCGGGTATCTATGCCATGGCCGGTCTTGTCCTTGAGATTGCCGCAAAACGGGACAGTAAGGTTACAATTGATATCATTCCAGGAATTGCCGCAGTCAATGGATGTGCTGCTCGTCTTGGTGCGCCGTTAATGCATGATTTTGCAGCTATCAGTCTTTCCGATCTGTTAACTCCATGGGAAGTGATAACGAAACGGCTTGATGCTGCTGCAAGTGCAGACTTTGTTATTGCACTATACAATCCTAAATCCAAAAAGCGAACCGAACATATAGTCGAGGCGCGTGATATCATACTGTCTCACCGTGAAGGGAAAACCCCTGTTGGGATTGTGACCGCTGCCAGTAGAGAAAATGAGGTAATCAGGCTCACTACACTTGATGCCATGCTTGAAGAAGAGATAAATATGCAGTCAACTGTTATTATAGGGAATTCCACAACGTTTTCCTGGAATGGATATATGATAACCCCCAGAGGATACAAAGATAAATACAAGCTTGACCCGCAGGGATGACGAAACGACTTACCCTTATTCGACACGGCAGGACCGGGTACTCAGGAAAGTATATCGGTTCCTGGGATGTGCCACTTTCCAGTGCCGGATGCCGGCAAATCAAAGAACTGAGTAACATTATTGCAGGCAGCAGCACGGAAAAGATTCTTGCAAGCCCAATGTTCAGATGCCGCCAAAGTTGTGAACTTCTCTTCCCTGGAGAACCTGTTAGCTATGAAAAAGATCTGAGAGAAATAAATTTTGGCAGATGGGAAGGGCTCAGTTTTCAGGAAATTGTAGCAATTGATCCCGATGCTGTGGATGCATGGGCGAGCGGCTCCAGTACATTCTGTTTTCCCGGGGGGGAGTGTCTTGGAGCATTTATCAAGAGAGTTGAGGAAGCTGGGAAGCGTATTGCCTCACTCCCTGAAAAAGATATCACAGTTATTGCCCATGGTGGTGTGATTCGAATGTTGTTGTGTTATTTTCTTAAACTTGATTCATCAAAATACCTTTTGTTTAAGATACAAAAAGGAAAATTTACCACCCTTGAGCTTTTTTCTGAAGGGGCGGTACTCACTGGTTTGAACCACGGAGCAAATAAGGGCTAATGGCTAATTTAATTCTTGTTACCGGTGGTGCCAGAAGTGGTAAAAGCGACTATGCTCTTAAACGTGCTGAAGCCATTTCCGGTACGCATTACTTTCTTGCTACCTGTCCCGTTGTAGACTCTGAGATGGACGATAGAATTGCCCGTCATAAGGCTGACCGTCAGGGAGGCATATGGAGGACAATCGAAGAAGAAATCAATCTGGAGACCACCATTCAAACGTTGGGTCCTGACGCTGTTTGCCTCGTTGATTGTTTGACCCTGTGGGTGAATAATCTTATGTTCGCGGCTGAGAAATTAGGAACGGTCTTTGGGGAAGATGAGATGAGCGACAGGGTGCTGAATCTTCTTCGTGCAGCTGAAAACTTCAGGGGGACTCTGATTTGTGTCAGCAATGAAGTTGGGATGGGAGTTGTCCCGGACAATGTCCTGGCCAGGCGCTATCGTGATTTAGTCGGAAGGAGCAATAGGATAATAGCTGCTGCCGCAGATGAAGTAATACTTGTGAGTTGTGGTTTGCCATTATTTATCAAAAACGAAACGTAACTTCAGTTACAGCTCAGGAGTTAGGGTAATTTGGTGCCTCGTTGAAGTTACAACGAAACTAATACTGGCGCTGAATGATAAGCTGGCTCTGCCCGCAACTCAGGTTTTGAGACTAAAGGAACAGAAAGGCTGAAGGCCGCGTGTAATGCTGCTTTACCTTCAGCCTGAAACCCTTCAGCCTATACACCTTGTCGTAATAACGAAAGAATGTAACTATTCACCGAAATTGAGTTTGAATCGGAATTGCATAACAAATACGCTGGTAGGAAACTGGGGACATGACCCAATTCGTCTTTGTCTTTTGAATTGGGATCGTGTCCCCCGATTCCGGATAAATATTGTGCCGTTCAATAGCATGGTGAATTTTTACGAAAGAATTTAAATATTATCGTATTTTTTTTAACAAAAATATCAAAGATAAGTTACTAATACCCATTAATTGAAGAGAAATACATTATGAGTCTGCTCAACAGAACATTGAAAAATATTTACCCACAAGATAGTGATTCCCGGAACCTCGCCAAGGAACGTCTTGATCAGCTTGCCCTTCCGCACTGGTCCCTTGGCGACCTTATGGACTTAAGCATGGATCTCGCCGGAATAACCCGTTCCATACGCCCCAATGTTTCACGCAAAGCCATAGTTACCATGGCTGGAGATCATGGGGTGGTTGTGGAGGGCGTCAGTAAGTTTCCACAGGAAGTAACACCTCAGATGGTCTATAACTTTGTTAACGGGGGGGCTGGTATTAACGCTCTGGCGAAACAGGCCGGAGCCGAAGTAATAGTCGTGGATATGGGGGTCGCCGCCGATTTAAAACAGCTGGCTGAGGAAGGCAAGATTATCAACAAGAAGGTGGGCCTGGGTACGGATAATATTGCCAAGGGTCCCGCGATGAGCCTTGCCATGGCAACACGTGCCGTAGAGTCTGGAATTGATATCGCAAACGATCTGGCAGATCGCATTGATATCTTTGGGACAGGGGACATGGGAATTGGAAATACCACCCCATCAACAGCCATCGCTGCAGTGATCACGGGAAAACCCCTGGAAGAACTGACTGGTCGGGGAACCGGTTTGGACGATGAACAACTCGCTCATAAACTTAAAGTACTGAAAACTATTTTAGAGCGGAACAAACCCGATCCCAAAAACGGCCTTGATATACTTTCCAAAGTTGGTGGTTTTGAAATAGGTGGGATTGCTGGTCTTATCATTGGTGCTGCTGCCCAGAGAAAACCAGTTGTTGTTGATGGCTTCATTTCATCCGCCGCTGCTCTTATTGCCGTAACCATTGAACCCTTTGTTCGTGACTATATTATATGTGCCCATCGCTCAATGGAACCGGGGCATCGTGCAATGCAGGAAAAACTCGGGTGCAGACCACTTCTTGATCTCAATCTTCGTCTCGGTGAAGGGACAGGGGCCGCTCTTGCCATGAATTTAGTTGAGGCTGCTGTAGCTGTTCTTACTGAGGTTGCAACATTTGAAGAAGCTGCTGTTGCCGGGGCTGACAAATAACATGGCTACGGGCCCGGTCAATGAAAATCCTACCCCGGACAATTCCTTTGCCCTGGCGCTGTATCATCCATTGGCGACTTTTCTTGCAGGATTTCGTTTTCTTACCATCATTCCTGTGTCCTGGAATCAGGATAAAGATGGCCGTTTTTTCAAGGCAAGTCTCATCTGGTTTCCAATACTCGGTTTGTTTATTGGAGGAGTGACAGTACTGGCGGTCTTTTTTTTAGTAGGAAAACTCCCGATCGCCGTTACTACGGTTTTTGCAATGCTACTGCTGGCAGGTCTTTCAGGATGCCTCCATCTTGATGGCCTGGCTGATAGTTTTGATGGACTTTTAAGCAGTCGCCCCCGATCCAGAGCCCTGGAAATCATGCGGGATAGTCATATCGGAGCCATGGGGGTTATTGCTCTTTTTTTTGTTTTACTCGGGAAATATGCTGCCCTTTCAAGTCTCTCGGGGACTGCCCTGTTACAGGCTCTTTTGCTTGTTCCCATGGCCGGACGCACTGCTATAGTGCTCACCATGGCAATTCTTCCCTATGCACGATCAGGAGATGGTCTGGGGTTGCTCTTTTACTCAACGGGAACTCGTAGAATTGCGATCCTTACAACACTCTGTTGCCTTGTAATAAGTGGACTCGTATCATTTTCATCTCTCTGCATTGTTCTTGTCGGAATTTTGGTCATAGTCATTCTTTTTGGCATCTGGTGTTACAGTAAACTCGGGGGTGCCACCGGAGACACCCTGGGTGCTGTCTGTGAACTTACCGAACTCTCTGTGGCCGTCGGTTTTTGTTTTCTTTAGGAATACAGTAGAATTATTATGACTATTAATAGAGAATATGGGCATGGTGGCAATATCCATGTTGCAGCAGATGCCGGATCAATTGAGATCGATACGATTCTTGATTTCAGTGCAAATATCAACCCTCTTGGTGCCCCGGACTGGCTGCGATCCTGTATCAGCAGTAAACTTGACTCAATTCTTCACTATCCCGACCCTTCTGCGTCTCTTCTAAAAAAGGCAATTTCAGAAAAGATTAATGTCTCCAGTGGCAATATACTGGTGGCCAATGGAAGCACAGAACTCCTCTATCAATTGCCAAGGGTGCTTAGCTGTAAAAGGGCTGTTATTCCTGTTCCCTGCTATATCGATTATTTAAAGGTAATGCAGCTTGCAGGTATTGAAATCAAGACGATTCAACTTCAGGAACAATATGACTTTCGCTTAGATTTAAATCTCCTTGAAGACGTGTTACTTCCCGGTGATCTTGTTATTGTCGGTTCTCCAAATAATCCAACCGGGGCAGTGGTGAGTAGTGAAGAACTTCTGGATATTGCCAAAAGGACACCTGAAGTAAATTTTCTTGTAGATGAGGCCTTTCTTGAATTTGTGGATGGGGCCAAAAGTCTTGCTGGAAAAGCAGCCAATATTATCACCCTCCATTCCCTGACCAAATTTTACGCAATCCCTGGCCTGCGTTTGGGCTTTGGTGTTTTTCCAGATGCGGTTTTTCAGGCACTGCAGAGGATACTTCCTCCCTGGTCAGTGAATAGTCTTGCTCAGGTAGTTGGGGAAAAGCTCGTTGCTGATCGAGAATATCAGGATAAAACGAGGAGCTATTGCTTACAGTGCAGAAAAGAACTTTTTACTGATTTGATATCGTTCTCCGATCTCCATGTTTTCCCATCCTCAGCTAACTACTTTCTGATAAAGTTACACTCCGGATGCACCGTTTCTAAACTTCAGAAACATCTTCTGACTCATAATATTCTCATTCGGGATTGTTCTAACTATCAGGGACTTGATTCCAGTTTTTTTCGAATTGCTGTTCGTAACGGGGCCGATAACCGGGTTCTTATCTCGGCGCTTTCAAGTATCCTTCCTGTTACAAAAAAGGTCAGGGTCCAAGCCAAAAAGAAAACACCGGCGCTAATGTTTCAGGGAACCTCTTCCAATGCTGGAAAGTCCGTCCTCACCGCCGCACTTTGTCGAATCCTGCTTCAGGATGGTATACGGGTCGCTCCCTTTAAGGCCCAGAATATGTCGTTGAATTCTTTTGTCACTGCTGATGGCCTTGAGATGGGCCGAGCTCAGGTTGTACAGGCACAGGCAGCACGGCTTGATCCCGATGTACTGATGAATCCAATCCTGTTAAAGCCAAATTCAGATACCGGAAGTCAGATTATTGTCCGTGGTAAACCGTTGGGGAACATGTCTGTTATGGATTATGTGACCTATAAAAAGAAGGCCATGGATATTGTCTGTAACTGTTATGACGAACTTTCCGGGAACTACGAGGCCATAATACTTGAGGGTGCAGGATCCCCGGGAGAGGTGAATCTCAAAAAACACGATATCGTCAATATGAGGATGGCCAGATATGCGGAGTCACCTGTGGTTCTGGTAGGCGATATTGACAGGGGAGGGGTGTACGCATCTTTTGTCGGTCATATGGAGGTGATGAGTCAGTGGGAAAGGAAACTGACGGCAGGGTTTCTGGTAAACCGATTCAGAGGGAACAGTGACCTCCTGGCCGATGCCCATGAGTATGTTAAGAATCATACTGGGAAAGATGTTCTTGGTGTCATTCCCTACCTCCATAATCACGGAATTCCGGAGGAAGATTCGGTCTCTTTTAAGGAAGGGCTTTTTGATGGGACACGGCCAGGTCAGGATCATATTGAAATTGCAGTTGTCAGCCTGCCCCATATTTCAAATTTTACCGATCTTGAACCCTTGCTTCTAGAGCCCGATGTCTATCTACGTGTAGTTTCCCATCCCGATGAATTAGGTACACCCGATGTCCTTATTCTCCCCGGTTCAAAGAATGTTATTGGTGACCTGCAAAACCTCCATTCAACTGGAATGGCATCTGAAATCCGTAAAATGGCAGATGCCGGCTGTGAGCTTGTTGGGATCTGCGGAGGATACCAGATGCTTGGGCGACTTATTAAAGATCCCCATGGCATTGAATCAAAGGGAGGTGAAGTTAAAGGCCTGTCACTCATTGATATGGATACGGTACTGGCACCGGAAAAAACCCTCACCAGAAAGCAAGGTGCCCATATGCCATCTGGGCAGCCCGTTGTCGGATATGAAATACATCATGGCCTAACGGCAGCCGATAGCGCGCCGCTTTTTTCCTATGACGATGGATCCAGCTGCGGAACTCTGGGAATTCATGCCAATGTGTGGGGAGGGTATCTTCATGGTATCTTTGATTCAGATCTTTTTCGGCGCAATTTTATAGAGACCATACGGCAACGAAAAGGATTTGAACCCTATCAGGGGCCTCTGAAGAGTTACAATCTTGAACCTGCATTCGATCGATTGGCTGATACGGTCAGAAACAATCTTGATATGGACAGGATTTATCAACTTATGGGACTGTGATAGATTGTATGTTTGTCTTTGAACTTCAGCTTCTTGCAGCAATTCTTCTCGATCTCCTTCTTGGGGATCCCAGGTGGCTGCCGCATCCGGTGAGACTTATAGGTTTTTTTTGTGTCCGCAGCGAAAACGTCTTCCGTAAAGTGTTTTCCTCTGAACTGCTTGCTGGATTTGCGTCCTTTTTAACTGTTCTTTTGCTTTCACTTATTTTGCCGGCCGTTCTGCTTCTCTCCGTTAATTATTATTCCGTTTTTCTTGCTCAATTGTTAGCAGTGATTCTTCTCTACACTGCCCTTGCAAGCCGGAGTCTGGTGAACCATAGTCACGCGGTGTATCTGGCCCTGATCAGCCATGAATCGTCCGACAAGGCTAGAGCTGCAGTAGCGAAAATTGTTGGCCGTGATACTGCAAAACTGGATAGTCAGGGTATTATTCGGGCCTGTGTGGAAACTGTGGCTGAAAATATGGTGGATGGTGTGACCGCACCAATTTTCTACGCAGTCATTTGTTCAGGTTTTGCGCCACTTACTGGATTGGACCCACTCTTTCTTGCGGTATTGGGAGCCATGGGCTACAAGGCTGTGAATACCATGGATTCAATGTTTGGTTATAAGAATGTTCAGTATAGATACTTTGGTCGGATAGCGGCAGGGGTTGACGATGTGGCAAATTGGATTCCTGCCCGGATAAGTGGCTTGATGCTTGTCCCGGCAGCTTTTTTGTTGGGGCTTAACTGGAAAAATAGTTTTATAATTTTTAAGCGTGATCGTCTGGCCCATGCAAGCCCCAATGCCGGCCACCCCGAAGCTGCAGTTGCTGGAGCCCTGGGAATTGAACTTGGTGGCACTTCAATATATTTTGGTAAAGAAATCATTAAACCTGTTATGGGTGATAGTCAACGACCTGCTGAGGATCTGGATATTCTGCGGAGTAACCACCTTATGCTGCTTGGTTCATTTCTGTTTCTTATAGTAATGCTACTTATACGGTTTTTCATTCCATACATCATCCTATGAAATCATCTTCGGCATTTTTAATAGGCGGTACTGCCAGTGGCTCCGGCAAGACAACACTTACCATCGGGATAATGGCGGCCTTGAAGGCCAGAGGTCTTGCGGTTCAGCCGTTTAAATGCGGCCCTGATTTTATAGATCCAGGTCTTCATAGAATGGTTACCGGCCAAATCTCCTCCAATCTTGATCTCAGAATGTGTGGAGAACAATTTTGCAGAGACACATTCAAACGTCGTTTTAGTGGAAAAGATGTGGCCGTGGTCGAGGGAGTGATGGGACTTTTTGACGGTGGAATTGCCAGTTCTGCGTCCCTTGCCAGGGAACTGACAATTCCTGTGATTCTTGTCGTCGATGCACGTTCTGCTGCCGAGAGTGTGGCAGCAATAGTCTTAGGGTTTGAAAGTTATTTGCCCGATGTGAAAATTGCCGGAGTTATTTTTAATCGTGTTGGCACGGTGAGACATCGTGAACTTATAGAAAGTGGTATGGAAGGGATTTGTGACGCTCAGGTTCTGGGTTTTTTTCCCCGTGATATCCGATTTGGAATCCCTGAACGGCACCTTGGTCTTCATATGGGTGAAGAGAACCCTCTGGATGAGGCCCAGTTAGCTGAACTTGTGCTTGCTATCGAAGAGCATATTGATCTTGATCAGCTTCTGCACATTTCATGTCGATCTCAACAAATAGAAAAACAGGAATCCGTTTCAGATCCTGCACCTGAAAAAAAGTTGCGCCTTGCTGTTGCCAGAGATGAGGCCTTCTGTTTTTACTACGAGGATAATCTGGAAATACTTGAAGCATGCGGTGCTGAGCTGGTTTTTTTCAGTCCTCTGGCTGATAAAACCCTTCCAGCCGACTGTAAGGGAATATATTTTGGAGGTGGCTATCCGGAGCTTCATGCTGCTAGACTGGATGAAAACCGATCAATGTGTCAAGCTGTATATGATTTCGCCTGTTCCGGTGGATTTATTTATGGAGAGTGCGGCGGTTTTATGTATCTCTGTGATCAGATAGAAAGCATGGATCAGACAAACCACAGGATGTGCGGGGTCTTTCCACTTAAGGTACGGATGAAACCACGATTAGCCCGGCTTGGATATCGCAAACCAAGATTGAAAAGTGACTGTTTGCTTGGTCGCAAGGGGCAGTGTCTTCATGGCCATGAATTTCATTATTCAGAAATAGTCGGGAATACCAAAAATATTGCCACACTTTATCAAATGGATTTAAATAGCCATGAGGGCTATAGCTTTAAGAATGTGATCGGGGGGTATATTCATCTGCATTTTGCTCGAAATATCGAAAATATAAATTCCTTATGTACTCTTCTAAAACACGATCAAACAACTACCTAAACGTCAAAAACAGCTTATGCATAGAAGCTGAATTCGTATAATAAGTGCATAGCCTCTGTAGGTAGCAGAGCCCAAAACA
>CAZIDU010000119.1:0-12331 GCA_964538055.1 uncultured Desulfocapsa sp.
CAAAATTAGGAATTGCCGCTATTGGTGCAATTCAGGCTGGTTCGGGAACCGCTGCTTAATATCAAAAAACACCTTGTTGAAATCATTAACGCCTTGCATTATTACCGAATGGTGTTATTATTTATTACATGATTAAATCATTCCGGTGCAAAGAAACAAAAAAGATTTTTGACAGACGATTTCCTAAGAAACTACCTACAGACATACAAGAAAATGCTCGACAAAAATTGGTTATTTTAGATTCTGCAACAGCTATAAATGATTTAAGAATTCCACCAGGCAATAGACTTGAGGAATTAAAAGATGGTCGTAAAGGACAACATAGCATTCGTATTAACGGGCAATGGCGCATCTGTTTTGAATGGAAAAACGGAGACACATATAATGTTGAGATAGTTGATTACCATTAAAAGAAAAAGTAGAAATTAATCATCCAACATTTGTTACTAAATGCACAACATGCGAGGTACACAAAAATGAAAACTCAAAAATTACCTCCTATTCATCCAGGAAAGATCTTATTAGAAGAATTTCTAGAGCCAATGGGAATAACCCAGTATCGTTTAGCAAAAGATACTTCGGTTCCTCCTAGAAGGATAAATGAAATTGTTCACCAAAAAAGATCAATTACAGCTGACACAGCCCTACGCCTCGGAGTCTTCTTTAATATGTCACCGCACTTCTGGATGAATCTCCAAAGTCGGTATGAACTAGAGAAAGCAGAAGATCTAATAGAAGATAAACTCAAAAACGAAGTGCATAGATATAAAACTGCCTAGATCCACAGTCTTATAGAACTACGCAATTGCAGCTGTTACTGGGCTAATCGGGTAGCCGGGGGTATCTAGCCCCCAGCCCCCACACCACCCCACAAGCGGCTCCCCATAGGGAGGTTCATTAAGGTCATCGGGCCGAAGCCGGGTAGTGAACTTTCACCCACTGGTCTTTGACGGATATCAACCCAAATTCTTTTAGCCATTTGTTGGTCATGCCCGTTTGTGCAGCCATGGTTCTGGCAAGGTGCCAGGGGCCTTTACGACTTAATGCTGTCATAATTGCCTGTCTTTTGAAGGTTCCCAGCTTGAGAAGATTGGACACTTTGGTTCGTGTATATCTCCACTGTTTCCAGAAACACATTCGTATCCTGCGACGGAGCCATTCGTCTACTGTATCTGACAGCAATAATGGACTGGGCAAGCCGCTATGTGTTGTCTTGGGAAATATCAGCAACCATGAATGATGATTTCTGTGTTAATGCGTTGAAGAGTGCATTGCGAAGGCATCAGGCTCCTGAAATATTTAACACCGACCAGGGATCACAATATACGGGTAATGCTTTCACTGGCACATTAAAAGAAAACGGTATTAAGATCAGTATGGATGGTAAGGGGCGCTGCATGGACAACATTTTCATAGAGCGTTTATGGCGTTCCGTGAAATACGAAAAGATATTCCTTGAAGAGTTTGAAAGCGTGCCGAAATTACTAGCAGGATTGAAAGAATATTTTGAGTTTTACAACTTTGAACGACCACATCAGTCCTTTTCAGGAAAAACACCTGCAGAGATGTATTGGGGTGAGGACGTCGCCAAGAGGGCGGCATAAGAACACAACAAAAACAATACACCTTAAATCAGGACACTATTGTCCTTGCCTTGGGGTCCACTTCATACGTCCAGTGTAACTTCTCCTTCAAGAATTCTTAAACGATATTTTGGGGTCCAAACTATATGCTACTGGCAATACCAAAGTGTATGTGATAATTTCTTAAATCGGCTCATAATTTGCTCCTGACTGTTGTGGGGACAATACATCTTGGAGCTTATTATGAGCTATGTTTGCTCAACTGGCAAAGCCGTTGAACTCTGACCACGCCCAAAGGACGTGGTTTTCTCTTACGAAATAAACATGGCCTGTCACCCAATCATTATCCATACTTGACGTGACGACTCCTTATGAGTAATTATCTTTCCCTTGGTTTATGACGTATATGTCTATCATTAGGAGAAGGATGACTGATTTAAAAAAAGTACATAGCGGGGGGGCCTGGCTTGTGTTGAGCGCTGCCCTCCTCTGGGGCACCACAGGGACTGCCCAGACATTTGCCCCGGCGGGATTTGACCCGGTTGTCATAGGGGGCTTGCGACTTGCAATCGGAGGGTTTTTTCTCATGCTTCTAGCCCTGAGCCGGAGAGAAATCAGACAACTCCGCTCCTGGCCGTGGAAGCCCGTCTTTCTCGCTGCCGCAGCAACTGCAACCTATCAGGTTTGTTTTTTCGCAGCTGTGGCAAAAACCGGGGTTGCCGTCGGCACGGTGGTTGGAATCGGCAGTGCACCCATTATAGCTGGCCTGATTGGATTTTTCTTCCTTGGCCAACGCCCAGGACGGCGCTGGGGAGGAGCCACATTTCTTGCCATTATCGGCTGCAGCCTGCTTGCCTTGTCCAGCAGTCAGACAGATGTTCAGATCAACCCAATCGGCCTGCTGCTTGCCCTTGTGGCCGGAACCGCTTATGCCGCCTACACCTTTGCCATCAAAGAACTTCTCAAAAATCATTCTCCTAATGCAGTGATGGCCGTTATTGTCTGCATGGCTGCCTTACTGCTTCTCCCGCTGCTTCTGGGGCGGGAACTTTCCTGGGTCCTGCAGCCCAGAGGGATTGCTGTCGTTTTCTACCTTGGACTTTTCACCATGGCCCTGTCGTACTGGCTGTTTGCCCGCGGATTACTTGCCACCCAGGCAACAACCGCAGTCACCCTCACTCTGGCCGAACCGATGACCGCTGCACTGCTTGGAGTTGCTGTTGTTGGTGAAAAGCTGTCGATACCGGCATGGGCTGGCCTGTTGCTTATTGGCTGCGGTTTGTTAATTCTAACCGTGCCAACCCAAGTTTTGAGGATGAAGGTACAAAAATGGTGAAGGGCGCGTGTAATGTTGTCTTTACTTCAACCTATGCACCTTGTCGTAACAAAGAACGAAATTAAAGATTATTTCGAAGTCTACGCTTATCACGTTTTTTTGTAACTATTCACCATGCCATTAAACAGAACAATATTTATCCGGAATCGGGGGACACGATCCCAATTCAAAAGACAAAGACGAATTAGGTCATGTCCCCAGTTTCCTACCAGCGTATTCGTTATGCAATTCCGACTCAAACTCAATTTCGGTGAATAGTTACGTTTTTTTCACCCCAAGGGGTACTGAACCGAGTAACCGAATCTCAGGAATCAGATCCTAACTGCCTCTTCTGAATTACGGTGGCAAACAACCACAATCGGGTAGCCGTGATTTCGATCAGGGGGATAACACAATATATCCAACCCACGTCCTCATTCTCATTAACTACTTATGATATTTTTCCCCAGCCTTTATTGTGTATGCGCGATACAACTGCTCCATCAAAAACATGCGTACCATATCATGTGTAAAGGTCATCCGAGAGAAAGAAAGAAGAAAATCTGCCTGAGTGAGAACTTCATCGGAGTGGCCCGTGGGCCCGCCAATTAAAAAAGCAACCTGTTTACGTCCTTCCAGCTCCCAGGCAGAAATACGCTCCGCAAGTCCTACAGAACTCAACTGCTTACCACTGGAATCCAGTACCACTTTAACAGTTGCAGTGGGAAGTGAAGCGAGCAAAAGACGCCCCTCTTCCTGCCGCTCCTGCTCTGATGTCCAGCCTTTCTTTATTTTTGGTTTTAAAATCGATATATGTAGAGCAGTATAGTGTTTGAGACGACCACCGTACTCTTTGATTCCCTCTTCAATAAAAGAGTCCTTTGTTTTACCCAGAAAAGGTACTTCGATCTTCATAGTTTTTAGCAGTGGATGATAGCCTGCTCATCAATAAGTTCCTTAAAAATACGACAAAATTCCTCATAGGATATTTCGGTATTGATCCCGGGACAGGATTCGCTGATGGTTGTATAGTTATTTTTGTCAGCAATCATTGAAGGATGCATGGGCCATTGAGCACAGCGCCATGGCCGTCCCCCATGTACCGTGCAGCCCTTATCATAAAATATACAGTGACCATCAACAATCTTCATCTGCACCACATTTCCGGTAACACGCCAGTATTTTTCCCTTACCTCTGCCTCTGAAAGACCAAGGGCATCAACCATCCGTTTCTGATCCGTCTTATCGAGGGAAACGGTGGTTTCGCCATGACAGCAATACCCGCATTGGGTGCATTCAAATATTTCTTTAATATCAGCCATAATTATTATTTATTTGGAATCGGGGGACACGATCCCAATTCAAAAGATAAAGACGAATTGGGTCATGTCCCCAGTTTCCTACCAGCGTATTCGTTATGCAATTCCGACTCAAACTCAATTTCGGTGAATAGTTACATTTTAAATTATATAGAAAAAGTTCTAAGGAGCGATCAGGCATTGCCTATATGATCTTGATAAATTGAGATATCAATACCATAAATTGCAGCAGCCCGACGCCATTTTTCATCGTCGGGAACATCAAAAATAATAGAATCCTGAGCTGGAATGGTCAGCCATCCCTGTGTCAGCAATTCCTGTTCCAGTTGTCCTGGGCCCCAGCCTGCATACCCGACGGCAAAGAGAAACTTCTCGGGCCCCCGATCCTTAGCGATATCTTCAAGAACACTGGTATTTCTCGTTAAATACACAGTAGAACTCACCTCAAGATGGTGCTCAGTAACATAATCCGATTGATAGAGAATGAAAGCAGAATCCGGCTCAACCGGCCCTCCAATATGGACAGGAACATTCAAATCAGCAGGTACGGGAAGATTATTGCTAAGTAGGACCTCTTTTAGTAGCAACGCTGGATTTGGCTTATTAATAGCGATTCCAACGGAACCTTCATGTCCATGGGAACAAATATAGATAACCTGTTCAGAAAACCTGGGATCCGGCATCTGTGGCGTGGACAGAAGAAATGTCCCTGTCAGAGTGTCTATAATGGGTCTTTCTTTACTATCCATATCAGTTCCTAATCTTCTTAAATATAACGCAATATACACACATTCCTTTATTTTAATAATCTCTTATATTCACAATAACAGATCCATTCAATGATGGTCAAGCAGTGTTCAAAGGAGAATATTAGCTTAACGGAGCGAACAATTTTTATTCATGCTCATTTAGACCTATGTTTTCCTTAACAGATTTGCTAATCTTAAAGAAAAACAGCCATTTTTCCTTGCTCTCTATTGCCTAGGGGTTACCCATGGATACCAACGAACCAATTGATCGCCTCCTCCGCGCAGAACATTATGATCCTTTTCAAGTTCTGGGTGTCCATTTTTCTGAACATGACAAACATTCTGCCCTCATTCGCTGCTTTCAGCCCTATGCCAGATTTGTTTCTCTCCTGATTGATGGACAGATTATTCCCATGGAAAGAGTTCGTGCCGAGGGAATATTCGAAGCCACCATTGATCGTGGTTCAGTTACCGATAAGAATCTGGATCCCTACACCTACCAATACCAAATTATTTATAAAGATGGCGTCGAAAAAACAATTAACGACCCCTATCGGTTTATGCCCATACTGAACGAAGAGGATAGATTCCTCTTTAATTTTGGTACCAACTATGAGCTTTACAATCATATAGGTGCTCATCCCGGTATGTATTCCCAAATCCATGGAACCATTTTCCGTGTCTGGGCACCCTCTGCCACAAGAGTTTCCGTGCTTGGCGACTTCAATAACTGGGACGGCAGGGTTCACCCCATGCGTAGCCTTGGAAATTCCGGCATCTGGGAACTTTTCCTTCCTGGAATTGGAGAAAACGAAATATATAAATTTGAGATTCGCACCACTCGAGGAGATATCCTTGAAAAGTCCGACCCATTTCAATTTTATGGCGAACATCGGCCTAAAACAGCTTCAACGGTTCGCTACCTGGATCATTACCAGTGGCAAGATACCGAATGGCAAAATGCAAAAAAAGACGCCAATCCATATGATAGTCCCATGACTATTTATGAGGTTCATCCTGGATCTTGGCAACGTGACCCTAAAAACCCTGAACGTTTTCTTACCTTTACGGAACTCGCCGCCATACTGATTCCCTATGTAAAGAAACTGGGGTTCACCCATATTGAACTTATGCCCGTTATGGAGCATCCCCTTGATGAATCATGGGGATATCAGGTCACCGGCCCTTTCAGTATGAGCAGCAGGTATGGTACCCCTGAGGACTTTATGTTTTTTGTCGACAGCTGTCACCAGGAAGGTCTTGGCGTCATTCTCGATTGGGTTCCAGCCCACTTCCCAAAGGATTCTCATAGTTTGGGTCGTTTTGATGGCACGGCCTTATATGAACATGAAGATCCCAGAAAAGGTTCCCACCCTGAGTGGGGAACTTTTATCTACAATTACGGCAGAAAAGAAGTCAGCAACTTTCTTATTGCCAATGCTCTTTTCTGGCTCGACAAATATCATATAGATGGCCTTCGTGTTGATGCTGTGGCATCCATGCTCTATCTTGACTATTCAAGAGACGAGGGAGAGTGGCTACCAAATAGCTATGGCGGCAGAGAAAACCTTGAAGCAATTGAATTTATCAAACACCTGAATTCAATTGTCTATGAACGTCGTCCCGGCACATTGATGATTGCTGAAGAATCCACCAGTTTTTATGGTGTTTCTAAACCTGCCGATCAGGGAGGGCTCGGATTTGGCTTTAAATGGAATATGGGGTGGATGAATGACATTCTGAATTATTTCGAAAAAAATCCAATTTACAGAAGGTATCATCACAACAGCCTCACCTTTTCCATTATGTATGCCTTTTCGGAAAACTTCATTCTCCCTCTGTCACATGACGAAGTAGTTCATGGAAAACGTTCCCTTATAGATAAAATGCCCGGTGATCTCTGGCAGAAATTTGCCAATCTCCGTCTCCTGTACCTGACAATGTGGATGCATCCTGGTAAAAAACTCCTGTTTATGGGGGGTGAATTTGGGCAGTGGCGTGAATGGAATTGTAAACAAAGCCTTGATTTTCACCTGCTCGAAGACAATGATCTCCATGGAGCAATGCTTAACTTCTTCGAAAGACTTAATACGCTGTATAAAGACAATGCAAGTCTCTGGGAACAGGATTTCTGTCAGGAGGGATTTCAATGGATGGATCTTGAGGATCGTGCAAATTCTATCATTTCCTATGCCCGCTTTGCTAAAAATCGAGAGGATCATCTGGTGTGTCTCCTCAATTTCACCCCACAGACTTTCTATGACTACAAAATGGGACTACCAACAGGTTCTAACTACGAACAGATCTTTTGTTCAGATCAGAGTAGATTTGGTGGGAGTAATATGGCACGGAAAACCATTTACAAAGCAATCGCGGAGCCCTTTGCCCAGGCCCAGTTTCATACTCATGTGACCGTTCCTCCACTTGCCGGAATCATCCTAAAACCATGCTAAACTCGACACTCAATATACCATAAGGAAATTGTCCATCATGTCTTCACAACACCCCACACAATGTCCAGGAGATAAGAAGAAACAGGCCCTTAGCGAATTGTGTCAACTCATGAAAGATCACCCGGAAAAAAGTCGCAAAGAGCTTCTGCAACAGGTTGAAATCAAGTACGATCTGACACCAAAAGAATGTGAATTTCTTGAGAGGAATTTCCACACGCATAAAACATGCTGATTACCTCAGAATCTCAGCTCTTTCTGGAATCAGTTGAATAAAGTATCCCTGATAATCAGTTATCAGAAACTTGCCAACACCCATCAGACTGATTATTTTTTTATCAAACCTATGTAGTTTTCTGAACAGTTACAGCTCAGAAGTTAGGGTAATATCGTGGCACGCTTAATAGTTACGAATTTTCTTAAAGAAATACCAGACCGCCTGGAGGAAGGAGTAAAACATGGATGCCTACCAACAACTCATCACCACACTTGCACTCACAATGGGGACGGCCTGGGCCGCAGGAATCAATCTTTATGCGACCATTGCTGTTCTAGGAGCCCTTGGCCTCACCGGCAACATGGTCTTGCCGGAGCAACTTCTTATCCTGCAAGATCCTATGGTAATAGGTGCAGCGGCCCTAATGTACCTGGTTGAATTCTTTGCCGACAAAACCCCCGGGGTCGATACTGGATGGGATACCATACATACATTTATTCGGATTCCTGCTGGCGTTATGCTGGCCGCCGGAGCAGTTGGTGATGTTAACCCTGCCATGGTTATTACAGCAGGAATACTCGGTGGAGGTGTTGCAGCGACTACTCATACAATCAAGGCTGGAACGAGAGTCCTGATCAACACATCCCCTGAACCCTTTTCAAACTGGACGGCATCTGTTGCAGAAGATGTGGCTGTTATTGCAGGAATATTTACAATGATTCATTACCCTCTAGCTTTTCTGCTTTTCTTTGTAGCCTTTCTTCTTACTGCTATCTGGGTGCTTCCAAAAATCTGGGCTGGTGTTAAAACTGTGTTCCAGACTATCACCTCTTTCTTTTCTGGTAAAACACCGCCAGAAATACCGCCTGAAGTGAAAACACCCTCTAAGGAACTACCTTTAACCTGAAGAAACATAACGGTTAATCTTTCAACAGGGAATCTCAACCACAATCGAGGTTCCCTTCCCTTCCTCGGATGCAACCATCATGGTTCCACCGTGTTCTTCTACAATTTTTGCAGACATGGCCATGCCAAGTCCTGTTCCATCGGGCTTTGTTGTAAAATATGGATCAAACACTCTCCCAAGGTTTTTCGATGGAATTCCACAGCCATTATCCGTTACAGTGATAATAATTTTTTCATTACTTTTTGCAGTACGAATGGATAAGGTACCACCGTTGTTCATGGCCTGGATGGAATTTAAAAAAAGATTCAAAAACACCTGGTTCAACCTATCTTCATCGGCATTGATTAAAGCTGATGGTTCCGGAAAATCCGTCACCATTTCTACTCCTGTGGCCACCGCATCAACACTTAACAAAGAAACGCATTTATGCAGCAAAACATGCAGATCAAATTCCTTTTTCTGTAACTTCTGCGGCCTTGCGTAGTCAAGTAACTCCGAAATACTGCGATTTAGTCTCTCAACTTCCTGTACCAGAATATCAGCAGTCTTCCTGTCATGGTTTTTACTGGAGAATTTTGACTGCAGGACCAGTGCAAGGCCTTTAATTGAACTGAGTGGGTTGCGCAACTCATGAGCAACTCCTGCGGCCATCTTACCCAATGCAGCCAGGCGTTCACTCCGGCGTAGATCCTCTTCAAGCTTTTTTACCTGACTGAGATCCTGGATCATAAGGAGCGTTCCGACAAATTGTTCTTCACGGTCAACAATAGCCATACAATTAAGTTGAACCGTATGGAACTGGCCAGTTGTATTCACTAATCTTACTTCATTTTGGGAAATAACACCTTTCCGCTTCCCTGAAGAATCAAAGGCTGATTGAATCACCTCATTTTTTACAAACACCTGGGTATTATTACCAAGGGCTATCTTTTCACTTATTCCGGTCAGCTCCTCGGAGAACTGATTATATAATATAATCTGTCCTTTATTATCGGTTGCAATGAGACCAACAGGTAAGGAAGAGATTAAAATATCCCGAAAAGCTTCCACCTTTCGCAGTCTACTCTGAGAGCCCTTAAGTCCCTCAAGAGTAAGGATAGAAAGCCAACCACCAAAGCCAACAAGCAGGAGAACTATGGATAAAATTATGATTTCAAGTTTTTGCCGCTGCAGTCTTTTGTTGTATTGCTTCATGTCAAGTTCAACAAGAATCATATATTTTTTTTGGCTTAAGGACTCAAGTTGTTGCTTTAACGTTGGATGCGAGCCATGAAAACGCTTCATCCGATTTCCATTTCCTACTGAATTTCCCTGCATCATTTGCGGAGAGAATTGATGTAATAAACTACTAGTGATAGGAGAAAAAGAAGCTGCAACCTGAAATACAGACCCTTTATTTTCCATGCTGATGCGGTAACTAAACGTTCGAGCATCACCGCTATCTTCATCAACTGCTGAAAGGAAACCATGGGTCTGCGGTGAGACCTGCTGAATGCGTGCTGCAGGCACTGAGTTGGCAAGAATACGCCCATCACTGTCAACAAGTGCTAAGAATCTAACACCTGGGTGACCGGCGGCATGTTCAAGGACCTGTTGAACATTTCCTGGCCAGAGTGCTGTAATATCCTGGCCTGAACGTAATCCTGTAAAGATTGAACTTCTGGCACTAGATGCCACAAAACGCATCAGAGTAACCCCTTTTTCCAGAAGGATATCCGTCATCAAGGCCTTGTCGCGACGATAATTATTGATGGCAAAAACAGCTATAATTACAGAAAGTAATCCACAGGCGGCAGCTAATACCCAGGGGGAAACACTGGCTAAGCGTTGTTTTCTTTTAATTCGCATGAAACCGAAGGGGGAGGGTTAATAATTTTCTGTAGGATTACCTTGGTAACCATATAGGTTGGGACAATGCCTTCTTCACCCAAAGAACCTGATGCCAGAGTTTCTCCGATATGAAGAGGATTGTCCGAGGCATAGTATGCATAACGTGTTTTAATATCATGAGCCACATGTCCTTGGATAATGGCTGCGCTGATGGCACGCTGATAATGACCACCTTCCATCTCCAGGCCAACAGCCTTCCAGTGCGAAGTGTGAAACCTGGTGAGCACGTGCCTGTTTTGCATAGACGTTCCAAGAACCGTAACCATGGGGCCAACATGTATGGGAAAACCTTCATCAAAATCTTTTACATCCAGATCATTATTGACGATATAATTATTCGTCGTCCCCTCCATAACATGAGCGGTAGCCAGCATGATATCGCCTTTATTACCGGGAAGTGTACCAGCCTTACCCATGATATTGATCGATTCAAACTTAAAGGAGAAATTTTCATCTTCAAAATGACAGGGACAGAGCAATTCATCCAGAATATCAAATGCCTGAGCCCCAAATGCATAATCGATAACCACGATAACCGGTTTTTCCTTTTCCACGTAATCAAAATCACACTGAATGGACTTGTGCAGATTATATTTTGTTATTTTGGAGGTATCAAATACCATAACATCAATATTGGATTCCGAAGTATCATGAATATATGTAAACCCGTAAGCAGAACCATAGTCGGTGAGTTCATAATCAATATTACGAAGTTCGGTTATCATACTGTAGAGATCTTCAGGTACCGGCTTTCCTTGATTTTTTAGAAATCCACCGCCATAGACGATGTTTTTCATGGAATGCATATTGGCGCTCACTACGTGTATGGCTCTATCAGCAAGCCCCTGGGCATGAAGATTTTGTTTGACGTTTTTTGCCCAGAGAGTGGCATATTTATGTCTGCCGATCATCTCCTGCAAAGAAGGTGTGAAATAGATGGTGAGTAGATTGTCCTTTGATTTGGCCTCCTCTATAATACGTTGCCCCATTGCATAGATAATGGCAAAAAGACCATTATTATAGTTCCCGTTTTTTCCATGATGAACATCAAAACTGTTATAGCTATCAAAAGCTTCACGATATGTTCTTCCCAGAATGATTGAAAGATTCCATAGCGCCTGATCCAAAGCAGAACCTGTAGGATCACTATCCCCCTGAACAACATTCTCCAACTCATGCCACTCAGAGCAGGTTCCTTCCTCCTTATGACATATTTGTCTATGGATCTTTTGGGACTCGATATTCAAGAAGGTTAGATTAGTCAGAAGATCGTAGATTTCTGTCAAACCACGGGTAATAACAAAACAGATCTCCTTTTCAGAGACGATATAGGAATGACTACGTCTTTTGAGGGGAATAATCTTTTCAAAAGAAGTGTCATGAAAATTTTCATCTGCAGTGAGTATGATTCTGTTACATTTTTCAATACCTCTGGGCATCCGGTCCATAACATATTCAAGTCCCTGAAGCTCAGCGATACGAGGATCACTCATTGACCCATATATTTCGGGTTCAAAAATTTGCAGGGATTCCGAGAGTTTCTCACCAGATCTCCCGGAAGGCTTATAATAACCACGTAAAATCAGGGCATCTGCAATTGTCTTGAAGGTTCGGATTGCGAACCGAGCGCGTTGAGATTTTGAAAGTTCTTCCATAGTAATTTCCTGTAATAAAACACATCTTCAGTCTCTATTGTCACAGTGCAGCCCGGGAAAAAAAACATCCCGTATCTCACGCAATACGGACCGGACCGTGCTGATATCTTATATAGAAAGCAACTATTCACCATGCTACTGAACGGCACAATATTTATCCGGAATCGGGGGACACGATCCCAATTCAAAATACAAAGACTAATTGGGTCATGTCCCCAGTTTCCTACCAGCGTATTCGTTATGCAA
>CAZIDU010000120.1:0-12313 GCA_964538055.1 uncultured Desulfocapsa sp.
CTGATAATCCCGAAAGGAATAGTCGAATTTACAGAAGAGAAGTTGCTTTATCGCAACCACTGAAGCGACTCCATGAAGGAAGTCCGCGGCTGCTTGTTGTTCACTATTTAAAGCAATCATGTTGACTCCTTAGTTTTCGTGCCACTTTTCACAGTGTTCTTTGTAACTGCAGGTAGAGCATCTCCAGGAATTGTCATTTGGTATGAACACTCCTTTACAGATACCGTCCCATACAGACTTTATTTTCTTAACTGCTCGCTGTTCAGCTTCCTCAGATCGAACAGTATAGACCTGCTCGAATCGTGGAATCTTGGTTTTAATCAGACAGTCAAATTTCATTACGATATCACGTCCGGCATAGCCATTATTTAAGGCCGCCATGTGATACACAGTAAGCTGAAAGTTCTTATCTACTTCGTCAGTAGAAAATGCCCTTGCGGCTGTCTTATGGTCAGTGATAATGATGGTACCGGTATCATCTTGTTCCACCATATCCATCACACCGATAATCGGGATATCAACACCATCAAGGTTCAGTTGAAATGGTTCCTCTAAAGCCAAAACGTCATAACCATTGTCTGGGAAATTAGTAACGTAAACGTCCATCAATTTCTTTCCTTGATTCAACAATGATGTGAAAGAGGCTCCTTTCCGATACTGGATATAAGCCTTATCTTCAGCAGATTCTCGCCAGTGTTTCTCAAAGAATGCAATTGCTTCTTCAACAGAAGTCGTGTCTCCGAAAAGACGGTTAGTCTGTACGAATTCAATGGCCTTATGGATTGTAGATCCATAGACCAGAGCATCAGCAGTAAAAGCTGGTTTGATTTTGTCGATTCTTGAAAATCTATACTGCAGTCCACATTCTAAATACGAGTTAATACTCGATGCAGAAAGATGTGGGTTCTTTCGTAACTCATGGATTTCCATAGTGTTCTCCTTAGGCAAGAGCAAGACGCAGTTATCCTGTTAGTCTTACTCTCACCGATTATGGTTTATGGTTATTGGGGGTTATGCAGGTTTCTGCAGATAGCGGATAAATGTCGCAGCATCAGATGGAGCAATACTTTTGAAAGAACATCCGAATTGTTCGATTGCCATTTCTTCAAGCATGTCACTCTTGATCCCACGACGGGCAGCAAGATTTTCAATAGCTTTTAATTGAGCAATTGATGGTTTTCCTTCTACTACCTGATGCTTAATAGGAATAGGCTTTGATGCTGGTTTCTTCTGTGGTGTTGCTTTGGGTTTTGGCTTTGATCGTGATGTTGGGTTTACCCGGGGTGTTGATTTGGCTGGTGCTTTATTCTCAGCATCATCATTACTCCCGAGTTCCTCCATGCAAGTCATGCCAATGTTAGTAAAATCACGTAACACACGAGCTTTCGCTCTAGTTGCTGCCATTCTCATAATATGTGCAGCCACCATACGATTTACATTCTTGGGATTTGCATCCCCCCACTCAACATAAACTTCACCAGTGACGGACTCGACAGTAGCTCTACAAATAGCAACATTTTCATTATCCTTACAGGGGAACTGTTCCACGTCTACATTCAGACTGAGGATTCCCTTTTGGTGAGCCAAGTCAAGAAGACCTGAATAGAGGACAAAGTCTTTACCCTGAAATTGGGTGATAAACTTTTTGTCCAGTTTAGGTTTATGGCGTTTCAGGAATTTTACCTGCTCCGAATCGCCGTTGGAGTTGAGGACTGCGATGATATGCTTACATCGAAAATCGGGGTCTCGGTTAATATGCTTTTGGTAGTCCTGACAACTACAGTCCTTGATACCTTCATCAAGCATAATTTTGTAACAAACCTTCCCAGCCGTATTTTCAACGTAAAAGATACTATTGCCAACCTTGAATACTTTAAGATTTAAAGATTTACTGGTTCTCTGGACCAATTGGTCTGGATTCATGATAATCTCCTTTTAAAAGGGTGCTTCTTCGCCATCAAAACCACGACCATCAGTTTTGATAAACTCTATAGTATTGGCTAAGAGCCGATGGTTAGATCTGGATTCACCGTCCTCGGTTTCCCACTTATTCTGGTCAAGGACAGCTCCGACAGCAATCTTTGCACCTTTGTGTAGATACTGTTCGGCTACCTCAGCCAAGCGGTTGTAGCAGTTCACCTTGATCCAGCTGGTCTTGTCCTTACCGGACTTGAAGGCCATGGAAAATGTAGTGATTTGCTTTTCACCATCTTGGAAAACGACCTCAGGGTCGTCTCCCAGATTTCCTGTAATAATGCATGTATTCACGGATTTTCTCCTTAGGTTATGCGGCAAGCTTCAGCTTCCTGCGTGGTAAATCTTCAATAGCTGCTTCGATGGAATGTCGAAGTTCACTCATTTCAGATTTAATGTTATTTCGCATCTCATCATTGTAGCGAATGCCAAATGGTGATACGCCACCGATAACGTCACGAGCCTGTGTTGTCAGGTCAATCAGCGTTTCATCGTTAAAGATGTTACGCTTCTCAAAACCAGACAGAAACTCATTCATCTTATTGAACATGGAACTGTTCAGCGTCCTGGGCTTGTCGCCACCATTTAACTTTTCAGTCAAGGTAGATACGATTTTACCAAGTTCATCAGCAAGCGCCATGGATGCCAAGTCTCTGGTTTCTTCCATCATTGAAATGAATTTTTCCTTCTCCCGAATATATACTTCGGGGCTCAGAACGGATGTCTGCTCTGGTACGTTCAAAGTCAGAAAGCGCCATTCAAATTTGAATTTTCTCCTGATGTCTTCTGGATAATCAGTGCGATTAAACAGATCACCAAGGAACCCTTCTGCTTCGTCCATAGCTTCACCGTAAACATCATAAAAATGATCTACTCTTCCCCAAAACCGATCCTGATATGCCTGAAGAGCCTCGTCGATTTCGACAAGTGACTCCTTCGGTACCAAGTAAATTGAGGTAATGGGAAATGGTAGAGCATGTTTCTGGATAACTTTACGTGCTTGATGCACAGCGGTTTTGACCGGGCCAAGCAGTTCAGGATTAATCAGGAATTTTCTTCCTTTTATCCAGTCACTGTTTTTACCGATCTTCTCCATTACAGCATGATCCACCATACGGCTACCTTGCCATACAGAAGTGGACAGCTGAATCAAACATGCTTTTTCAAATACATTTTCAATACTGTTATTTTCATCCATTGTTACTACTCCTTATCCGCACAAAGGCAGATGTCTTCTAATTACAGTTTTCCCACGCTGATAATAGGTGGGGGTTAGTTGTCGTTGGATCTCTTCGCCGATTAGATCTTTGAGGAATTGTGCTTCTTCGAGACAGGTTTTTCCTACAAAACCTCTAGTCTCAAGACGCACTTCTCCGTCTTCGGCGATTTCCACAATGATTTGTTTCATTGCAGTCTCCGATAGTTAATGGTTAATAATTTTAGGTGTGTTGAATTGGTTAGAAATGGTGGGGATCAAACATTTAAGGTGAGACGGATTTTATTGTCTTTCTTCGTTTCCCGAAGTCGTAGACCTTTGATTCGTGACTCCCGTTTGATTGTTTCTACTGCATAGGCTTGCTTTAGAAATCCAGCATTCTTGCCCAGTACCTTTTCTAGTCCTCCTGATTGCCAGGAATCCCAGAGAAGACGGTATTTATTGTCTTGTTTGACAA
The DNA here is from genome assembly GCA_964538055.1 of uncultured Desulfocapsa sp. Taxonomy (GTDB): domain Bacteria; phylum Desulfobacterota; class Desulfobulbia; order Desulfobulbales; family Desulfocapsaceae; genus Desulfocapsa. Next base: position 3,648 of record CAZIDU010000120.1, read on the forward strand.
TACCGATCTGATACTGAGCACCGGGAACATGAATCATGTGGTCACATTTGCCGAGGTCATTTTCATTAACTCCCTCTGGTAAAGGCGCATCACCGACCCATCTTCCGAACCATTTGTATGACTTTTCGTTCTCACAGAACTTCAGTCCCAAACGGTTACAAGCAGATTTCAAGTCTTCAAGAGATTTGATTTCCAATTCAATGCGAGCAATATGGCTCACTTTACATCACCTCCTCTTCTTTCAGTTCGGATTCTTCGTGAACCCTTAGACTTCGCCATTGGTGTGTTGGCAAGTCTGGCTCTGGTTGAAGCCCATTTTTGAAGTTTCTTGATCTCCTCCGGCATTGTTCGTGCCAGTGGTACAAGTTGCTCCAGGGCTTGTTCATATCCATCAAACAGTGAGTCCTTTACTAACTGTTCAATTTCTGCTCCCGTGAAATCATTGAGATCAATCGCGTTATCGTCCGGTATATTCGTCTGATATTTACGGTTCATGATTGTTAAGACTTCCCTTCGTTCATCAGGTGTCGGAAGATCCACGAAAAACGTGGCGTCAAACCGACCTGCTCTGATAAATTCAGGTGGTAGCTTTTGGATATCGTTTGCAGTGGCCATAACGAGTACAGGAGTTTTAGTCTCCTGCAGCCATGTTAAAAAATGACCAAACATTGATGCTATGGTACCGCCATCTGAATCACCAGAACTTCTACTTCCAGCAAAGGCTTTCTCTATTTCATCAAGCCAGATGACAGCTTCACCAAATGCATCAATTACTTTTGTTGCTTCTCTCATACGACGCTCTGATTCACCGACCAGAGAATTTTTCAATCCTCCGATATCAAGTCGAATCAACGGCCATCCCATGATTGAAGCGGTTGCTTTACAAGACAGTGATTTACCAGTACCGGGAATACCAACGAGTAGTATTCCTTTTGGTTTTGGCATATTAGAGTCAGCATCAAAAGCCTTCTTCCTGCTTTCAATAAACTGCTTCAGGTTACCGAGTCCGCCTACATTCTTAATGTTCTCTGGTGTCCAGAACTCCATAAGGCCTGATTTTCGAATCATTTGTGCCTTGGAATTCGTGACAACTTTGGTTGAGACAAATCCGGTTTGGATTATTGAAAGAGCATAAGAACATTCGGCTTGAAACTCGGTGAGACCTTTAGCAGCTCTTGAGGCAGCTTTGTTAGGTTTGATGTTAACTGGTTTTACCAGCTCCTTTTGGATTACATGTAATTCTTCTGTGTCCGGCAAAGGTAAGTCCACCACTGTGAAAAATGGATGTAACTCCTGGTTGAGATTGATAACAGGGGAAATTGTTATCAGAGCACATCCCGTTGATTTCCACTGATACACTCCGTTCTGAATCGCCTGGACTACTTCTGGGACATCAAGAAACAGATGCAAATTATGCATTATTAAAACGCAATCTTTGCATCCATTCAGGAAATTTATCGCCTCAACGGGGTCAGTAACCTCATTGATGGTTTGGTGTGTTCCTGCTTTTCTGATGCCTCGAAGACAGTCCCAGGTAAAAAAACTCCAGTCTTCACACTGGATAATCTTCTCGCCTCGATCTGGTTCAGGTGTGATCAAGCAAATCGCTGGTGTGCCTGATTTTAAATATGGTTGTAGCACATTGATACTCCTTAGTTTTGTTATGGTTGATAATGTAAAAAAGTAGATATATGTGAAACCCATGATCTGGCCAGATCACGAGTGAAAAAAGGGTGGTTAGGGATGTGTAAATCGAGAGGTGTGCAAATCAAAAAGCACCTGTCATGACAGAAGTCAATTCAGATGCTTTTTGATTTAGCGGTTGGTGGGGATACCTGATCATGGGCATCTCTTAATGTTAATATCTATATGAGATTATTGATAATGACGTGATGTGTGTGGGGGTGGAAGATGCGCTGTTACAGCCCATATCATAACAATTCCAACTTCTTCTTTCCTTTAAACCTATCTAACCATCGTAATGGTGTTTCACCCCTGTTTCGGGTTCTAAGTCTTACGGTGCCATTGGGTCGAATTAATAGACTGGTTTTTAAGCATCGGCCACGAATATAGTCAGCGTTGAAATGAAGTCCTAATTTGTTAAAAGTCAGGCATTGATGGAAGTCAGCAATGGTGAATTCATCCTTATCATTGTAATCATGGGTAGAAATACCTCGTGGTCGAGCATCTGCAAAAGAGAGTACTGCCAAGGCAAACATAAATCCGAATGCTCCCCATTCTACAATTTCTTCAGGATCTGAATCATCTTCATCTTTGAGGACCAATTCAACACAAATAGAAATATTCTCTTTATTGGGGGAAGATGTGACAGTGGAATCAAGAATTTCAAAATCAATCAGTGATCCATCAACCAGTAAATTATAAGCAGCATTTTTGTCGGCTGTGATCATTTATCCATACTCCCGAAGTTTGTAATCGTTTCACACAGTACTCTTGAGAAGGAAATTGTAGAGCTTTCTGCTGGTGGTATCGATCTGCTTTTGCAATGTTTCATTGTCTTGATATATTAGTGGCCCGTCAAAACCGAAAACATACTTAAATAGTATCTCTTCACCATCCCAGGGCATTTCAAGATTGTCCCATTCGTATTTGAATACTTGGTCAATGATATGACCACCGATTGCATGACAGGCATTTTTATGACGATTCATGGTTGACTTGGATGAACCTTTTTTCTTCAAGGCGGTCAGGTACGCTTCAAACCAAGGTATCAGTTCTGTGGACAGTTCTTCGTCTCCATCCACAATATGCCAATCTTTTTCCCAGCCTTCAGTAAACATCAGATTATTTTTGTTGATTTACCGCTTCACGAAGCTCTTTACCGACTTTAAAGAACGGCAACTTCTTAGCCTTCACCGGAGTCTTTTTACCGGTTTTGGGATTTCTGCCAGTGTAAGTTTCATAGCTCCTCACAGTAAAACTTCCAAAACCACGGATTTCAACATTCTCACCTTTAACCAATGTTTCGGTCATGGCATCAAGTATGGTGCTGACAATTGATGAAGCTATCTGATGTGATAACTTTGTTTCCTTTACCAGAGTGTCTATTAGTTCTGATTTGTTCATTGTTTCCATTTGGTTTTATTTTGCCGTTATGATGGGTTCAGGAATAGTAGCATGCAGATACAAAATAACCAAAAAAATCTTTATTATTGTTATGCAAACCATAGCAATAAAAAAACAGGAGTGACTATTTTACCGGACAAAAGGTCCCTTTGGTGTGGTATAATGTGCAAAATAGGAGGTAAACCATGAAGAATCAGCCACAGAAAACTAACCTAATCACCGGATCAAATGTTTTTACCGACATTGAAGTGGTCAACAGTGACTTTCCAGATCTCCTTTCATTCTGGATGGAGATCTTTTTTCGATATGAGATGACTACCAGCGAGAGGTCACAGAAAGAGCAACGAAGAGATTTGAATCTATTTATCCAGTTTATTGAAGATGAAGTTGGGAGTAATCTTCGTAGTTCGTGGACACCAAGGTTATCAGCTGATTTTGTTCGGTTCATGCAATCTGAATTACATGCTGATACAGGTAAACGACGTTGGGGCGATAGAGTAATCAACCGGACTCTAGCTCATCTAAAATCATTTGCGAAATGGATTCATAAATGGAGGCCATTTGAACTTGGTGAGCCGATGACAAAGATCAAGATGATTCCTGTTTCTTCGTTACTTGACGTGGAAAAAGCTCTTACTAAAAGTGAACGGCGGAATTTGTTAGATGCTGCCGATATGTTAGTGGTTTCAGGAGGTCTATCAAAGAACAGGAGATTATACAAGAATGGTCAAAATCGTCAAAAAAGAAAAGGGTATCGGGCTCTTAGGAATCGTGCTATCATATACACATTAATCGAGACAGGTATGCGCCGTACTGCTGTGGTCAAGCTGGATATTGATGATGTGGATTTTGACAATAGATCTGTAAAGGTACTTGAAAAAGGTGGCGTTACCCACTGTTACAAGATCAGTCGTGAAGGCTTGATGGCAATCAAGGATTATTTAGATCAGGAAAGGGATGAGGATTTTGAAAAGTGGCAGAGTCCTGCATTGTTTCTTTCTACAAATACTACTGCTCATGGGAATGGACGGTTACAGTCAAAGGCTATAAACGACATATGGAACCGTGTTTGTGAAAAAGCTGGCGTGAAAGGAAAGACACCCCATAGTGCTAGGCATGCTATGGGACGACACATCATCGAGAAAACTGGTAATGTTGCTGCTGTACAGAGGCAATTAGGACATAAAAATCCGGCGTACTCTATGCAATATTCCAGAATAACAGCTGATGAGTTGGATGATGTGATTAATGACCGGTGAGTTTCGTTAAAATGGAAATATGTTGACTTTGGTTTGTCATGATTTTGTTACGTATACAGTGTTGAAACCTCACCAGAAAGAATCTTCACCAGTGGTTAGTCGATTGAGATTGATATTTCCGCTATAACCTCGAAAAAACAGATTGATAACAACACAGCCATGAGGAAGAGTTGCTCGATAACATTATATACTGTTTGTCATCAACAAAACCACCTAACAACCTGTTCTCCTAGGAAAAACGAATAATGAAGATAGATATCCATGCGCACACTAAGAAATGCAAGTCAGGTGATGCGCCAACAAGGGAAATCACCCCTGAAGACTTTTGCGAAACGCTAATGGCCACAGACGTCGGTATTATTGCGATCACAAATCACAATGTCTTTGACCGGGAGCAATATAAGGATATTCAGGGCAGAATAGGCGAAGATGCACAAGTCTGGCCGGGAATTGAACTGGATGTTCTGGAGGATGGTGTGCGCGGACACTTGCTGGTAATAGTGTCACCGAACGGGGTTGATGAGTTTTCGAAGGCAGTAGATGAGTTTACAAAGACATCTACCCCGGATAACTTTACGACAAGCATCGATCAACTTATTGAGAACTTTGACTCTTTTAAGCCGCTTTACGTAGCGCACTATAAGCAGAAGACGCCCAATTTATCGGATGACGTGCTTGTAAAATTGACGTCAGAAACTTTGAATCCGGGACGAGTAATCAAAGAGGTCACTAATTCCATTTCTGCAGGAATCTACATTTCGCACGGTCACCCTTCGATTTATGGCTCAGACATCCACGATTGGTCGACTTATAAAGAACAAGCACATGACCTTCCAGATCTCCGGCTCCCTGTGGAGAGTTTCGAACATTTTTGCCTGCTTCTTGAGAAAGACCCAACGACCATCAACACAATACTGGACAAGAAAATCGGCGAAGATCTTCTCCTAACCCCCTTCGAGGATGCAACTTGCATAAAGTTGAAGGTCTTCAATGACATAAACATTGTCTTCGGTCCAAAAGGAACAGGTAAATCTTGTATACTTGAAGCCATTGCCAAGCATTATTCCGACAATGGCATGGAAGCAAATGTCTATGTACCTGCGAGTGACCGACTAGATGATATCTTTGATATAAAGGGCCGCGACCTATCCCTCAACCTTAACCCACTAGGTATCAACTATTGTAAGGATGAGATAGAAGCGCTTAGAGAGGCCTCTGAGGCGAATGTCACGAGCTTCAGTCAATATGTGACCTATTTTCGGACAAAAACGACAAATAAAAATGCGAAAAAGATTAAACTCAAAGACATCGAGCCTGAAGATGAAGGTGCTGCAAAACGTGGATTTGACGATTTCCATGAAGCGACTGAAAAGACAGATGAATTCCTCGTATTCCTAAAAGAACACTCGGCTATAGGGAAGGAGTTGAGCGATACTGAGCTTTCTGAGCTTACTAACAAAATGTCAGATCTACTTAAGCGCTTGCGAAAGAGGGAATGGGATAACTATTCGAGCTGGAAAGAAATAGGCTTATTGAACTCGGCGATTGCGAAGCTCAGAACTGAGGTGGAGCGGAAAACCGGATCGCCTGCTAAGCCGACCACAACTGGATTTCGTGAGTATGCTCTCAACCGCACGAAGATAGAGATGAATGCCGCAGCAATCATGAAGAGCGTTGATACGGAAATTCCAATGCTAAAAGAGGCTGTGGGCAGTCTGGGAACGGACAAAGGTTTGTTGGAGCTAGGGACCGAATTTAGGTTTCAGAACGGCACAATCTCTGATGGTTCGCTGGACAAGCTGAAAAGTATAAAAAAGAATTCACAAAAAACGTTCGCAAGGACTGTTCGCAAAATTCACAAGCATGCTAACAAAAACGACTTATTTAAGCATATTACTGACCTCAATGCGATAGAAGATGTTGAGCGCATTGAGACCGTCTACGAATTGCTACTTTTCAAAAGATACTTCGCGCTTGATGGCCCTTACTCCCCATCCAGTGGGGAGGCTTCAATGGTTATGCTAAACAAGGAGTTGGAGGCCGACAAAGAAGTCTATATACTTGATGAGCCTGAGAGAAGCTTGGATAACGAGTACATAAACGATGTAATCGTGCCGTTAATCAAAGAACGCGCCCGTGCCGGCAAAAAGATTTTTATTTCGACGCATGATGCTAACATTGCAGTGCGCACACTTCCATACAGCTCTGTTTACCGTTGTCACGGCCCAGGTGGTTATTCTACTCACATAGGTAATCCCTTTTCGAACAATCTAGTAAACCCAGACGATGAAGCAGATCGACTAGACTGGAAGAAGGTCAGTATGAGGACTCTTGAAGGTGGCGAGAAAGCATTTGGAGAGCGAGGTAAAATTTATGGAAACAATTAAGGCGACAGTGACTGAACACGATGACATGCACTTCATCACGATCGATACCGGGGAAACCGACAAAATAAGCATTCCAATTTCAGAGGACAAACCAAATGAGGTGAAGAGTGCTTTTAATAAACTGATTACGCTAATCAAAGATAGAGAGTTCCAGATTGGACTAGAAGAGGTCGGGCCAGATCTTTTTTCACAAGTCGCTAACGAATACATCACCCAATTAAATCGCGAAATTCAAGAGGTGCGAGAGGAAATGAAAGTTTACGGATTGGTGGGTGATTAAGGTTCATGTCACAATTCTGAGATGGTAGGCTATTCAATGAAGACAAGAAACAACGAAAGAAGAACTGGCCGTTGTCCCCATCAGTTGAATGCTACTGTAAGTCAATATATCTTCTATATATTGAACATTGAAAGGATTATTCGTGTGAAGGTGAAAACAATACTGGATAGAAGATTGCGGATGAAATTATTTATCAATAATATACAAAATGCTAGGCACATAGCTTTTGCACTCAAATAGAACAATGTCATTACTCATAATTCCAGAATGGCTCAAGTGCCGTAAAATTCTTAAAAAGGAATTGAGAGAAGTCCAAGAACTTTTTGGTGATAAACAAGATCCAATGCTTGGTGACTTAACAGTTGATTTGCTCAAGCGATACTATCACTCTCGAGCTAAAGTTGAGTTTTTTAAAGTGGTACGGGTATTAGGCTTTTATGGGATTCATTTCTCCGGAAAACTTTCAGGTTATTCAGGTTCACATACACTGGATCCCGAAGTACTATCTATAGCCTTCAAAGATCACGAAAAGAAAATAACTGACTATATTGGGATGCCAAGCAGTGCTCTCTTGAAAAGTTTAGGACTTGAGATACTTGGGCAATTGCACGGAGTACCGATCCTCAGTTTAAAAAAAATATTAGACTGCACCTCCTCTGTTGACGATTTCTTTTCAGCAATACCCGCTACAATAGCATCCGTAACATCCGATTTTTTCCTCCCCACACAACAGAAGGACTCTGTACAGCAAACAGCACAAGAGCATAGTGAAGAAAAAGAAAATATCCTGGATCGATCAATAAGCATTTTGAATCTATCGGTACGTCCATATAACTGTCTTATCAATAAGGGTATTGCAACTATTGGAGATCTTGTCAGGCTTAACCCCGAAGAACTATTGCAGACTAAAAACTTTGGCAGAAAATCGCTGCGTGAGATATCCGGTGAACTGGCACAATACAATCTTCAAATTGGGATAGAAACACAAGAGCCAAGGTTAGTTGATCAAGTAGAGCTTACAGAAGAGCAGTATGGCTTTCCGGTGGAAGTCTTGAATTTATCTGTAAGAGCTGCAAATTGTCTACAAGAATCCAATATAACAACCATAGGTCAATTAATACAATTATCCAGCCATGATTTATTAGCATTGCCAAACCTAGGAAAAAAAATACTGGCAGAATTAAAGGAAAAAATAACAACTGTGCGGGCAAATAATGTACTCCCTACTCAGTTAAGTCTTTTTACTGCTGATAATTTGATAGGCGTTGATCTAGATGACAACAAGATTCTTGCAGGCCTTTCCACATCGATAAACAATTTAATCTTATCTGTTCGGACCAAGAAAGTACTTGATGACCAAAAAATTGAATATGTATGGCAAGCTGTTCAGCTGACAGAAAAAAATATTCTGAAATTTAAAAATTTTGGAAGGAAATCATTATTGGAGCTAAAAGAAAAACTGTCAGAGTTTGAACTTCACCTTGGTGTTTCTTTCACCCCAGAACAGATAGAAAGAATACAGTCATTTGAAGAGACTGTGTCAACACAAGATCTCGATGCGCGTTTTTCACAGATTATTCTGGAATTACAAAGTGAAACAACCTGAATTCAAGTGATAAGTGCATAGCCCATTATTTTTTGGACATTAACGCC
>CAZIDU010000121.1:0-12137 GCA_964538055.1 uncultured Desulfocapsa sp.
ATCCCAATTCAAAAGACAAAGACGAATTGGGTCATGTCCCCAGTTTCCTACCAGAGTAAATTGCGTTTATAATTTGTACAATTTCTCATCATGGCTCGGAGCCTGTCCTACACCAGACATCGCTTTCTTTTTCATTCCTTCAAAAGAAAAGAGATCATCACCTTCAAGTTGATCACCCATCTCCTTCTCTATCAGATCCGGGTCCTCTCCTTTTTCCATTCTGGAGATGGCCTCTTCCATGGTATCACCTAGATGCATTCCCGTTTTTTCAGTAAACTTGCGCATCAGGGTTGCCATCTGCCTCGGATCTTCTTCATTCATCCCTTCCGCTTCCTGCATAAGCGAACCAAAGGCCTCTTCCATCCTGGTCTCATCAATACCAGCCATCATATCATCACTGTCTTCGGATGCCTTGCCGATGGTGGCAAAAGTCGAAATTTGACGACTTATTTCTTTTTTCCCACAGCGTGGACAATCGGGTTTGGTGGAGGTATTGATCCGACTGGATAGAAAATTAAATATGATATTACAATCATCGCAGTAAAATTCGTAGATTGGCATAAGAGACCGGTTTTCGGTTTGCGGGATAAAAGAGAGGTTTTCGGTTTTAGGTTTTAGGTCTTAGGTCTTTACCGCATACCTCAAACCGAATACCGAACACCGAACACCGAACACCGTTCAGTATATTATTTTTTAAGAACGGCATCAACCTGTTCTTCTGTAACTTCATTAGTAATAACCACATCGCCAATAGTCGTTGGCAAGACATAAAAGACTGAACCATTTATACTTTTCTTGTCGGTCTTTATATAGGATTTGATCTGTTCTGCATCCATACCTTCAGGAATTTCAGTGGGAAGACCAAAGGAATGGATAAGGGTTGCAACGCGTCCTGCTTCCTTCCGCTTACAAAGTCCAGAGGAGACGGCTATCCGAAGCGCGGCAACCATACCGATGGCTACTGCATGACCATGTATCAAAGTAAAGTTTGATGCAGCCTCAACGGCATGTCCTATGGTATGGCCAAAATTCAATATTCGCCTAAGATCTGATTCCCTTTCATCCTGTGCCACGACATCAGCTTTAATCTTACAGCAGATCTGGATCATTTCCTGAATAATCTGAGGATTCAACCCGAGGATAGCATCCAGATTTCTTTCAAGAAACCCATAAAATGCAAAGTCACGGATGACACCATACTTAATCACCTCGGCAATGCCGCCAAGAAGCTCCGCCACAGGAAGTGTGGTGAGTACACTACTATCAATGTAAACGGCCTTGGGCTGATAAAAGGCACCAACAAGATTCTTTCCTTCTGGAATATCAACTCCTGTTTTGCCGCCAACTGAGCTGTCCACCTGAGAAAGCAGGGTAGTCGGAATCTGTACAAATGGAATACCGCGCATATAGCTTGCAGCGAGAAATCCCGTAAGATCACCGGTCACTCCGCCGCCAAATGCGATGAGTCCTGATTTTCGATCCATTCCCATTTGAGCAAGTTTTGAAGAAAGCTCAGCAAATACCTGAAGATTTTTGGAGGCCTCACCTCTTGGGAACGTAAGCAGTTCTGCAGTGACACCGGCATCTTTTAATGATGCCATAAGTGTTGAACCATAGAGACTGGCAACATAGTCATCGGAGATCACCACATAACGGGTAGCAAACTTTCTTTTCGCAATATCTGCCCCGATGTTTACCAGTATTCCATCTTCAATAAAAATGGGATAACTTCTATCACCAAGGCCTACGGTTAAATTATATTCGGACATGAGAATAATCAGGAATTATGAATTATGAATTAATAGAGACAAATTATACATCTCATAAAGTGTTTGTTCATAGCTACCAATTCAGTGAGGGCCTACAATCGCTTTAAATTCTGCAATATTCGGTCAGAGAACTGTAAAATGCGCTGGAACGGGGGCTTTAGCCCCTGCGTGAATACGAGGTGGTCATCGAAGTCTCACTTTGTTCGCTATCGACAGGGGCTAAAGCCCCCGTTCCAACGTTTTATATACACTGAACAGCAACTACGTCTGGACTAAATAAAAAAAGGGGAGACACCACATAGCGTGACATCTCCCCTTCTATCAGACTCAAACAGTCAGTCAGACAAATTACATAGAGTCGCCAGAAGCAGCACCCTGCATTTTGACTTCAACTTTCTCAGTCAGGCTTGCATAGTAAATTTTCAGGTGATCCAGAACTTCATCACGACCAAAATGGTCTACGATCTCAGCACCATCAGAGAGGGCTTTACGAAGTTTGGTACCGGAAAGGATAACACGGGATTCTTTGTCATGAGGACAGGTACGAAGAGAAGCCATACCATCACACTCAGAACAGTAGAAGGTCCAGTCAATTTTCATTGGTCTGCAAAGGAGGTCTTTTGCATCATCACCGGTGTGGGGGATGCGATCAAAGATGTCCTGAGCTTCGAACAGACCGTAGAAGTCACCAACGCCAGCATGGTCACGACCAATCAGCATGTTGTTAACGCCGTAGTTCTGACGGAAGGTAGCATGAAGGAGACCTTCACGAGGACCAGCATAACGCATATCAAGAGGATATCCAGAGTTGATTACGTTGGCTTTTACGAAGTAGTTTTCAATCAGGATGTCGATGGCCTGAACACGGGTAGGTGCTGGGATATCGCCTGCTTTGAGGTTACCGATAAGTGAGTGAATAAGAACACCATCACATACTTCAACAGCGATTTTTGCAAGGTACTCATGAGAACGATGCATTGGATTACGAAGCTGAAGTGCAGCAACGTTGGCCCAACCACGCTCGTCAAACATTTTGCGGGTTTCAGCAGGGGTAAGATATACTCCTGGGTACTCTGCAGGATACTCACCCTGGGAAAGTACTTTTACAGGACCAGCGATGTTCACATCTTTCTGAGCCTGAACCATGATAACACCAGGATGATCTTCAGGAGCGATTTTCCAGAAGTTTCCGTCTACTGACTCTTCGCCTTCGCCCATGAAAACTTTCTCACATTCCCATTTCTTGTCAGCTTCGGTCATCTCAAAAGCTTCGGAAACGTGCATGGTGGCGAAAACTTCGCCATTTTTAACGAGGGCAATTTCATCACCAGCATTAATACCATCAGCTTTGTTAACATCAAGTGTAATGGGTACAGGCCAGAAGGTTCCGTCAGCCATGGTGAAATTCTCACAAACGCCTTTCCAGTCAGCTTGGGTCATGAAACCGGTGAGAGGAGAAAAACCACCAATTCCCATCATAATCAGATCGCCTTTAGCACGATCAGAAATTTCGATTTGTTTCAAACCTTTTGCTTTCTCAAGCTCAGCATCACGCTCTGCGCCACTAAGCAGTGCACAAACAAGACCTTTTCCACCATGTGGAGCAACCAATTTTGAAGCCATAATGATTCCCTCTAAGTTAATTTTCAAAAACGTACTGATCCAAGTTCTTTTGGAACAGCAATGAAATGAACAAGCATTCAGTTAAGCGTATATATATATAAATCTGTGAGGTGAAATGTCAAGGAAAAACATTGGCTATTCAGTGGCCCTAATCAAACTCTAAAAAAGCGAAGCCGCAAAGCATTAGAGACCACAGATACTGAACTAAGTGCCATTGCGCCACCTGCAATCATAGGATTCAACGCAGGACCACCAAAAAGGGTGAGGACTCCGGCAGCAATCGGTATTCCGACAACATTATAGGCAAAGGCCCAAAAGAGATTTTGACGAATATTACGCATCACAGCACGTGACAGGCCAAGAGCTGTGATCACCCCATCGAGATTGCCCTTCATGATGACAATATCACCGGATTCGATAGCGATATCAATACCAGTTCCCATGGCAATACCGACATCGGCCCTGGCAAGTGCAGGGGCATCGTTTATGCCGTCTCCAACCATGGCGACCCGAAGTCCTTCTTCTTGAAGATCCTGTATTATATCTGCCTTTTTATCGGGTAATACTTGTGAGATCACTTCCGTCAACCCTGCCTGTCCGGCAATGGCAGTCGCCGTTGTTTCCTGATCTCCGGTAAGCATGATCAAGCGCAATCCCATTTCCTGCATACGCCTGATTGCCTGAGGAACTTCATCTTTCAAGGTATCGGCCACAGCAAAGATGGCTGCAAATGCACCATTGACAGCTAGGAACAAAACAGTTTTGCCCTCGGTAGATAACTCACTGACTTTTGCATCCATCAGAGCGGTGCTGATACCGTTCTCTTCCAGTAACTGTTCATTACCCAGCAATACCGTTTTACCATCCACCTGCCCCTTGATACCTTTGCCCTGTATTGCTTCAAACTCCTGTGGTTGTACCGGGGTAAGATTTTCATCAATTGCACCCTTTACAAGGGCAACAGCTAAGGGATGTTCTGAATTTTGTTCGCAGGATGCGGCAAGAAAAAGAAATTCCTCGGTACTTCCCCCTTTTTCCACAGTCAGAATATCTGTAAGTTTTGGTTTTCCGTGGGTAAGCGTTCCGGTTTTATCAAAAACAACAGCTTCGACCTTTTCGGCGAGTTCAAGTGCTTCCCCACTCTTAACAAGGACTCCAAGCTGAGCTCCTCTACCGGTACCCACCATAATAGAAGTTGGTGTCGCAAGGCCCATGGCACAAGGACAGGCAATGACCAGAACTGCTATAAAGAAGCGAAGTGACGTTGAGAAATCAGCATTACCTATAAAATACCAGCAAAGCCCGGTGAGTACTGCAAATACCATCACAACCGGAACAAAATAGAGACTGATCCGATCAGCCATGCCTGCAATCGGGGCCTTTGAGCCCTGGGCCTCCTGAACCATTCGAACAATACGCGACAACATCGTATCCTGGCCAACCTGCTGGGCCTTTACGTGTAAGACACCATTGGAGTTCAAGGTACCGCCAATAATGATATCCCCTTCTGTTTTTGAGACAGGAAGACTCTCTCCGGTAAGCATAGATTCATCGACGACACTACTTCCTTTAATAATTATTCCATCAACGGGAATTCTATCCCCTGGACGAACCAGTAGAATATCGTCTTCTTCTATTTCCTCGGCTGGAATATCTTTCTGTTCCTGCTCCTGACCATCCCCGACGAGCACGGTCGCAGTTTCCGGGGTCAACTGCATAAGCTTAGTAATGGCATCGGAGGTATGGGACTTGGAACGAGTCTCCATATATTTACCTAGAGACACCAGAGCTATCAAAACACCGGCCGATTCAAAATAGAGATCCATGACCTTCATTTGCACATTTATTCCAAGAAAAATCTCAACAAGATTCCAGGTGGAGTAAATAAATGCAGCACCGGTTCCAACGGCAATCAAAGAATCCATATTGGGAACCCGCCGGAGAAGAGCAGGAATACCTATTATATAGAAATTACGACCGAGAAACATTATGGCAACAACAAGGACAAACTGAATCAGGCCGAAATTTTGAGGATGTGACTGGGGATTGATATATTCGGGTAAGGGCAGACCCATCATTTCACCCATAGAAATAGTAAAAAGAGGGATTGTAAGAAGCATTGCAAAAATCAGGTTCTTCTTCATGACCGCAAGACGAGCTGCGGTCTCGGTCCTGTTTTTCTCAAAGAGGTCTTGCTGAGCACTTATGGTTTCAAGCTCAAATCCCAGACTACTCACACGCCCGGCGATTTCATCAAAGCTGTGACGTGCCTCATCCCACTGAAGCTCCATGGTTTCCGTTGCCAGATTCACTGAAGCATTGCTAACACCATCCATTCCGCCGACAACATTTTCGATACGACTGGAACATGCTGCGCAGTGCATTCCTTTGACTGCTAATTTTATTTTTTTCATAAAATTCTATGCCTCAATATCGATATTATCGCTTGAAATCAAAAAGAAAATGAATAGATTTCCATAAGACAACAATAATTCAACAATGGAGAAATACAATGCCACGGTATCAATTAAAGGAATGAGTCGCCCCCACTATGTTGCACCATCGCAGAAAGCTTTGGAGGGAATTCCAGGGATATCAAACGTGGAAGTGAACCTCGACAAAGGTGAGGCTGGTTATGAGGGAGAAGTGGATAAGGGAATGATAAAAGAAGCTATTTCTAAGAATGGATTCGAGGTGCTTGACTGATCCCTCAAACGAACGTCATTCCCGCGAAGTCAGTAATCCAGTTACGAGCAATGCCCCTGGATTTCCGCCTTCGCGGGAATGACGGGATATAGCAAATTATGATTTTTTAAGACGCCATCAGGCTTGATGGACTCCCAAAAAGCTGACATATCAGATGAGGAGCTGATAAAAGCCAGCCCCTCATCTTCATCGGAATGACATTAAGGACAGCGTTGATACACCTTCCATTTAGAGCGCCCAGTATCGTACCCACTCAAGGGTGAAACCTCCTGCTTAATCTCTTTGATCTCACCGGTACTTGTCTGGACAAAGGCCTTCGGCTTACCATCACCGCCATTACCAGTGTGTAAATTTGGTGTTGTCGCTAAACCTTCACCCAGGCTAAACTTATCCTTGTTAATATTATTGTAATCGCCACCATCGTAGTCACCGAAGACACTCTCTGTCCAGGCAGTACCTGTCTTATAATAGAGGCCATAAAGGTAAGCAAGACCTTCTGCTTCACACACATCACTATACGGTTGATAGGTTGTAAAAAGCAACAGTCCACCAAGCAGGGTCGATTGTCCCAGGTTTCGCTCACGATTTTCATATGGCCAGAAATCCTTATACCAGCCATCTTTGCAGTCTTGGCTTAAATTTGCACACTCATCCAGCTCAGTAAGCGTATTTTTACCAGAAATATACCCCTCTAAACCAGAAAACTCATTTATGGGGGCTCCATCTTTATCAAATGGCAGACAGAGGTCCGCTACTGCCACTTGCGGCAACGGAGTGCCATCAGCAGCGGTGACAGTAGTATCAGCACTATCCATGCAATAGAGATCCCTGATCGTGTTCGGACTCCCGTCAACTAAAATTTCACTTACGTTTAGCAAGCCCTTCTCACCCGGATCAGTCCCAATTGCATTTTCCACGACTGTTGGCCAAGTAAATTTCCTGATCCCTGTGCCACCCCATTGCAGAGGTTCCTTGATACCATAAAATCTCTGTTGAGTAGTGTCGGTCTTATCATCGGCATGAAAGAAACGACCAGTCCCGAAGTATACCCAGAAATTATCCTGATCATCATAACCTACATTCGGAGCACCGGTAATCGGTCGTTGGGCATCAATAAGTGGTGACAGATACCATTGATCCGGAGTTGTCACCTGCTGAGTAACACCTTTCCCATAGTTACCATCACCACGTGTAACGAGGCGATATAACTTTCCACCACCGTCCCAAAATGTACCATTAGCATTAGTACCAAAAGCACCATCTACGGTACCAAAATAAACCGCATCAGCCATATAATCGATAGTGCTTGGATTTATATCAAAATCAATGGTGATCAGGTCTGAAACAAAACTATCATTGTCTGGGAGAGAATTGTATTCCAGAGGATAGTAACCACCCCCTATGTTAGTGGGTAAACTATCAGGAATCCACATCTTTCGATCACTTTGAATATTTGCGGTGCTACCACCGTCGGTCTTCAATGGTATCACTGCAACTTTCCCCCCCTGATCACTGACACCCTTAATCGCGTCAACACCATGGGGACCAGAACCAAGGATAAGATACCAGTCAGATGTATTGTGCGCGTACAGATCAGTATCAACAACATCCTTCATAATAACCATGGTTGAAATAACCGTGGAATAGCCCATATCGGCTCCAGCATCAGTTTTCCGGGTTACTTCACCAAGCAACGTTGGAGGGACTTCCGGGTCGGTAATATCAAGGACAAAATAAGCCGAAGTAAAAACCCTCTTATCAGTAGCAAGATTTTTGGTGACAGTGGCATCCTCAGGTAAAGGCAGTTCTGTCGCCAAAACCGGAGCCCCGCCAAAACGCATTCCGCCTACCAGAATAGTCCCCCAACCATAGGGATGAGTGGCATCATCAGGAAAAATTTGAGCATCAAAGATTCGTGGTCGCAGATCAACAAAATATTTATGTTTGTCCACGTACTCAGGACGAGTAAGACTCTTGAGATGAGGTAACAAATTATAGGGTACATAGGCCCAACGTTCCACACCTAGTTCAGGCCCAATATCAGTATACGAATTTAAATCTGGAGTTGCACCAACAGTAAAACCTAGCGTGAACTTCTTGTTTTTTTCATCATAAAAACCACCATTCACCGCGTGAAGCATACCATCATTTCCGCCAAAATATACCATCTGTCGACGAGTTTTATATTGACCGGAAAACACAGCATAACTCAGATCATGATAGAGAAGATTAAATGCCTCTGCAGGAGCAGCTACAATCATGGGAGTCGAATGGATAATATCCCCAAGACGCCATGTTCCAATGTCGACGACACCGGCTGTTATGCCAAAATCAAATTGCCTGCTTCGCATTCCAGTCTGATCCTCCCCTCTGACCCAGCGAACAATTTCATCCACTTCGCCATTATCACTGACATCAAAATCATGTGTCACAGGTCCACGAAGAGCAGGATTTGCCATTCCAGCCCAATCCTGACCTGGCTCAAAGGGAAGTACTTCACCATCGACAACTGCACCATCATTGTTGAGATCATTCCAGGTAAAAATATACCTTTTATTATTAGTATCACTATAGATACGATTGGTGCCGATCTCGAGATCGTCAATGGCAGTAAGCTGGTCATTTGCAGACCAGAGAAATTTAACCTCGTTAAGTTCGACCCAGTCGGTACACTCTCCAGTAAAAATTGAGGTATTTTTACAAGCGCGAGTCTTTTTTGCATCGGAGTCATAATAGACAATAATTCTGCAGTCTGCCTCGGTATTATCACAGATGCCATTATCATTGTCGTCATTATCGACGTCCCATGGTGTCATGATTCTATCATCATCAGTGTCTTCATACAGATAGCCGTTTTCATCGATAAACAGGGCATGTACATCGCCAACCCACGACACATTGTACTCGTCGCCAAAGACATTCGTCTTTGCCTGTTCAGGCCAGAAAATAGCCTGATAAATTGCTCCTTCACCTCCGCGCGAGGAAGAAATAACCGAGGCTGCCGAGCCTGCTGAGGCCCGTTCCCGAAGTTCATTGAAGACTGCCAGGAGATTATCTTCAAGCTCCTGAGAGTTACCGCTGATAATAAGTTCAGAGCCACCCTGGGTAGCTGCATCGCTCATAATTCTGGCTGGACTACACTCATCGGTATCGGTGATACTTCCGCGGAGGTCACCGGTGACAACAATATGGGTTGTTATGTTTTTCTTATCCTTATCACCATCATCTGATGGTAATTGCCGATTACCTATCGGATACAATTCATCAGCACTCGCATACTGGGCATAGTACGTCAGGTCATCGAGATAGGTACTCCCCAACAAACCGTCAGTACAGGTACCACCGGTGGAGGCATCATTATCAGCGGGAGCCAGATCACTGTCATCAAGCATGGTGGCTCCGTTCAGACTTGCAGTGGTTCCATCAAGATAATCTGTAACCTGGGTACTGATATCGGCTGTAGAAGCGCCCTCTGTAATAATCAGAATATGGTTTTCCTGGCACCAGTCCGTCACAGGGTCATCCCCTACTCCACCGGTGGTGAAATCAGTGGTGTTAAGCCGCATGGCATCATTCTGGGTGTAATACCCTATGGCGTTGTACATGGCCTCGGCCAGAGGTGTCCAGGATGTTGCGGGAACATCATTAATAGAATCCACAAGGTCATCAACGTGAGTACGGCCTGCAATAGTTTCCAGGCTGCCAAGTTCGATTTTTGTAATTACTCGAGCCCCGTCTTCATTCTCAGTAGGTTCATCAGGACAATATTTATCAATGGCAAGGCTTGAATCTGTATCGACTGCGCATTCCGTACTGGAACCAACAGCATTAAAGGCCATAGCACCAATTCGCAGATCATTCTCGGTGCTATGCAGCACCCCTTCAGGGGTTCCGGAATCAGTCTGATACAGATCGGGTTGGTACACATATCCCCTCATAGTCGCAATCGGCTGATTCAGTTGCCCTTCGATACCACCATCAATTAAAAAAGCGGGCATATTCCATATCTCATCGGTCGAGGTGGTGGCATCACTGGGATCTATAACTTCAGCTACACTGTAAATGTTGCAGAAATCTTTTATCGCCTGATCGACACAGCTGTCTCCGTTCGCACTCACATCAGCAGTAGAACACTCTTCGGTACCGGCATTGTCGACACATGTCCAATCGTCACAAGCAGTATTTGCTGCATCAGGACATGCCGCTGTCACTTCATCATTGACCATACAGGTCTGATACGGACAGGGATCAAAATAATAGAAATCATCATTGGTCCATTCCTGATCCAGATCCGGGAGAACGACGCTGCCTTCACAGGTCTGTGAGATAGACCAGTCACCTGGCTTATCACCAACCAGCCCGTTTTTATTACAGTTATTGGTGGCACAGGAATACATCAGGTTGGTACCCGTCACATTGGAACAGGTATACTGTTCAACACCTTCTTCCCAGAAATTATCACCATCTGGATCAAGAGCATCAAGATCAGTACCAGTTGGGCAGTCGGTATCAACACATCCTACCCCTGAAACTTGTACCTCCCAGCAGCGGCCTATATAACCGGCCTTTGATTTATCATTCTCATTTATGTAACTACCAGAACAGACATAGGAGGAGTCATAAGGGGTTATATTCCATGGATCTATGGAGAGATATACATTCTCGCAGGAATTTTTCAGAGAGCCTACCGTACCACCACCAGGCTGCCAACGATCGAATTTATTGTAATACCAACACTCCTGCATGGCGTGATTGAACGATGACTTACGTGCCCTGTCCAATGTGTCTCCACCAGGCTCAAATCCCATGCATTCTTCTGTTGCGGTTTTGATCTCGCCAAGGTTGTACTCATCAGTATCATCTCCAACCAGATCAACACTGAGCATATCAATGGCTTCCTGACAGGCTGTATCATCAAAGCCTCCAGGAACAATAGCAAATATTTCAATACTGGTACCATAGTAGGGTTTCCAGTCAAGGCCTGTATCATCAGAATGATCCGTATCATCATAATCATAAAGATCGTCCTGAGTGATATCAGTAACATTTGCGGCTATCCCACCCCGCTGAGTCCAGTACCACTCCTCTGTCTCCATACTATAAATTGCAGTGTTGGCTACATAGGACTGGCCGGCCTTCCAACGAGTCCCCCAATACTCAGTCCAGTTGGTGGTGTCTATTTCAGGAGAATCGTTGGTGGGATTACCGGTGATGTTATTGTTTGCCTGATACAACATATTATTATCGGAAATGATATCACCCAGGAGGTAATCCCCCTTGGCATACCAGAGGTCGTATACCTCTCTTGGCCCTCGCACAGCTAGGGGCAACTTATACGGATCACCTTGATTATCAGTCTGATCAAGATTTATCTGTTTAACGAAACGGGAGCCACTACAACCGCGGGTTTCCAATTGCAGCGCCTGGCTCGTACTGTCATATTTACCGCCGGTAAGAATTTTTTTCTGGATATCAAACTTGGTGGCAGCTGCCCAGTTCAGAAATTTACCGGTTGCGGCAAACTCAGTAACGGTATCGGAACCGGTAGTGACACAAACATACCTGGCGCCGCCTGCATCAGAAGCAGTGTAGCTTGCTGACCCGCAGAAAGACGGCTCAGTAGATTCGCGCACAAACCGCAGCCCGCTAGTGGCATCATCTACAAAATCATAGAAGTACCAGGATGTTTCGTCAAAATAGCCGCCATAAGCGTTGGCGTTATCATAACTGTCATCATAGCACTGGTCAGCACCAGTCTCATCGACATAGGCCAGATCCAGCATACTTCCTGAATTATCCAGTAGCAGCAGCAGATTAGCTTTTGTACCGTAAGAAAGAAAAGGTGGTTCGGAAACGCCCCTTGAAGAGACCGCTTCGGCAGCCAGGCCTTCAGTCTGTAACATTCCAAAAACTGATACAGAAATAAAAAAATTGATACACAGATAGGTGAGTATCCTTTTCATAAGACCTACTCCTCAAATGGTTAGTAAAAGGTGTTGCAAAGAATTGAACATCACTGAGTAAAAACAATGACATAAA
>CAZIDU010000122.1:0-12089 GCA_964538055.1 uncultured Desulfocapsa sp.
AATTATAACACGTCACGTTACAAATACGAAGTATTATGTTTTACATTGTACTAGGAGTACCAGAGCGCTCTCATTGACATCTTTTATGACTGTTTCTTCATCGAGAATGAGCTCTGACTCGGGTGTACTTTGAAAATGTTGATAAAAAATCGAGTGCCTTCTGGTAAAGAGTGGCGCCTCATTTATCCCTCTATACAGCAGATTATAGCTGTTCTTTTGTTTCAGAAAGATGAGTTCCAAAGACTTGCCATGCTTTGATACAAGAGTCAGAGTGAGAGAGTTTCCATCCTCCAAGGTCACCAGGTTTTCTCTGGTTCTTCCTGCAACGGATGACTCTATGATATCAAAAAAGTTCCTAACACCTTCGATATCTGTAAGGCCTTCAAGACCATCACCACCAGCAAGCAAAGCAAAATTTTCTCCAAGTTCGGCACATTGCCACTGCCTGGGCACAAACGAGCTGTCCGGACCTTCCCCTGAAGCGGGTACCGAGACAGGTTCCCGTTGCTCCTGCATCATCCCGTCTAAAGGATCCGCTGTAAAAAAAGCATGAACATTTTTTATATCGCGCATCCAGGAGATATCACGTGGCCCCCATATCTGTAAAACCGGGATGGCTATATCGAGAAGATCCGGTGAAAACAACTGGTCACGTCCCTTTTCAAGTTCGTCAATTGCATACTGATGACCGCCTTGGCTCTCTTCCTGCAACGCCCCGCTGAGCATATCATAATACTCACAGACATGAATGATTTGAGAGAGCAGCGGGATCTCTTCTCCCTTCAACCCTGCTGGAAATCCCGTTCCATTCCAATATTCATGGTGAGACGCAAGAACTAGAGCAAAGTGTTGAAGAACTGTCACTTTCGCTACCAGATTTGCAGAGATCTGGGGATGCTGGCGGTACAGAAATGATGGTGGAATCGGAAGAGCAGGATCGTAACTAAGCTCCTCTCTTGGAATGGAACACATTCCGATATCGTGAAGGAGTCCCGCCCATAATGCCTGAAGTGGATCAACATCAGGAGAATGAAAGGCCTTTGCTATACGATGGCAATAAAAGGCCACCCTGTTGGAATGAAAACTCCTTTTGTCTGTTTTGCAATCTGCCACCTGAGCAGTTAACCACAGGAGCTGAGAGATCAACTCTGGAACAGAGATAAAGTTAATCTCTGAAAAAGAATCAACCATACCCTGACCGCAACATTCCCTGGTATCACTCTCTTTGAGAAAAGTCAGGCTTTCTGGGGTGGAAAAAAGACGCTTTGCCCCCTCAACAACAACGGGCGCCACACTGCTTGCAGATTGCTGGTTCAGGAAAATTCGTATTTCCTTCAATGTTAACTCTTGATTACTTCTAAAAAAGATATCGAGAAGATCAGCAAGGTGGAGAATGGCAGCCTCGGAGCTGATCTCATGTTGCGATTTTCCCACTGGGAACCCAGTCCCATCAAACCGTTCATGATGATCGGCAACCCATCCGACAAGAGAATGAAAGGGATGAAAACTCTGTAATATCTCCGCTCCACGTGCAGCATGATTGCGTGCCTCCATGTCCTGAAACCCGTCCAGAGCATAATGAAGGACATGATTGTCAAGGCTCATCCCACCAATATCATGCAATAAACCTGCAATATAGAGCTGATCAGGATTTCCAAGGTTTATCTGTTTGGCAATGGCCTGGGAAAGACCAGCAACCCGAAGTCCATGGGCAAGATTTCCTTCGTTGTCCAGGTCGAGAATTGTGGAGAGCAGTGAAACTAATTCGAGGAAGATGTCCTGTTTATCGGGAAAACTATGCATAAAGATGCTGTACTGTAGCCACAAACATGAATTACACCAGCAATAAATAAATAGAATATTGAATAGTTATAGTATTACGAAAACACATGACAAGTCTATAAAATGGCAGACAGGAAGTCAATACCGTTTTTCCTTAACCGACTCTGCAACTAAGAATATAACACTAAAAATGTAGTAACTATTCAGAAGTTAGGGTAATGTCGTGCCCCGCTGAATAATTACAAAATGTAAAAGTTTACCAGTGTCCCCTGAAACGTGAGCGCGCAAAGTAACTCCGCTTGTATATTTTATACGGTTTCTCCCATGGAAAGGAGGAAATCTATGCAAGAAAACCTCTATCTAACAAGCGAAAACGACACTGGTAAACCTTTCCAACTTTGAGGTCGATTTTATTGACCTCCATTTTTTTATTATCTCTGTACCCGCCCACACAGATCCGACTTAAAGAAGAATGTTCACCAATGGACGAAAACCGGATCATCTTTTAATTGATATTGACAGCTGATTACTTACAAGCACCGTACCTAATGATCACCCGACACCACGGCTGACCGAGGTGCCGATGAACCTTGAGCGACCTTGCTGCCAATAACAAACGCAGCGCCAATAAGAAAAAGATTTTTAACAATATATTGCCCCTCAAGACTGAGCCCAAAGGGTACAGAATGAAAACAGATTTCCGGTAAAACAATCAGAGGAAGGAATGTTCCCGGAAGTTCTATCAGCAAAAGTAACAGGGCAACTCGGAGCAAGGGCCTGTACAACAGTCCTATACCAATTGTCACCTCCCAGCATCCAAGTACAAATAAAACGATATCCGGTGGAAAAAAATAGACAGTATTTTTTATCAATTCCTCTTCGGGACTCATCCCTAACGGCTTTAACAGTCCGAACCAAATAAATATCAGAGCAAGTGACAATCTCATCAACACCTGGCAGTATTGGTCCATCCATGCAGAAATTTTTCTGTCCATTGAGTCTATATATGGGCTCATACCTATTACCACCTTCGCTGGATTATTTTTTCACCCTACACATTTAAATAGAGGCCATCCATAATTGCCGTGGAATGACGAAGGGCATATGCAAGTTTGCACTCATAGTGGTGAAACTCCTTTTCCTTCCGCTTGCTGAGAATGAGCCCGAACTCCTCGTCACTAAAAATTGAATCATTCTGCTTAGCAAGATACACCAGGCAATCAACACAAATATGAAACGAACTGGCATTGTCAGCTTTGACGACCTCCCAGCAAGCCTTTGCTTCCCTCTGAGTCGGATGGCATCTTTCTTTACGATTGCACTGAATAATTTCCCAACATTCTAATTCGGATTGTTTCGACATGATTTCCTCAACGTATCCATTATTAAATAGCGCTACCGTAGTGCCACACGCCAATTATCTCGGTCTATCTGGAGTAACGATGTCCTGCTTGTCAGACAATACTTATATTTTTTTGTCATCCGGCTTCAAAACAAAGGAGTACTGGACTCCGGAGAATAAGTAAAATTTATAATAATTATATTTATAATTAGTTTTACCAATGAACTTCTTGCAAAATGATGAAATAGAGAGTTAACGACACACAAGGGTATTGGCGTTAGCCGGCCGTATTGGCCGTGTAACTTATATACGACATTTTTTTTGTTTTCCTTTGAAATTATGGCCCCATAGACGCACGTCTCCTGCTGCGGTAAAGCAAATTTTGTGTTCTTTAATAGTTTGTCAAAGCAGGCGCATGAGCTGATCAGCAAAATAAGACGATCCCCCCAAACAGTAAGTGCTGAGTTACCTTGCGGTGCCCTTTCACCATGACATTGCTGGCATCAAAGTCTTCTTTCAAAGGGCCGTTAGCCCATTCTACAGATGATCTAATTTTGTAACGTTCTGCTTCATGAGGTGCCATTGGAATGACTTCTTTGCCCCGAGTATTTTTGTCAATGATTGGTACGTGGCCAAGCTGCCTACTTGTTTCGTTGATCCGTTTGGCGTCGTGTGCAGCATCGATCAGATCATAAAGGTAATTGACTTTGCTGCTGGTTTGCTTGATCAATGGAATGAAGTCCCCATCCATTGCATGGCAATAATTGCCATATCCATTACTGGGAATACACGTCACCCCAAGGTCTATTGCCAACAGTTGTTTCGAAAAGATGATGAGTTGAAGCCGCATGTCAGGGAAAAATGTAAATATTCAGCAAGAAATTACTACCGTGGAGCCTTGTTGAATAGGGGGAGGAACCTCTTTTTGGGGTTCGATATTCCTCATTGTGACTATTAGATGATATACAAAAGAGGAAAGGAGTGGAGGACAAAGCAACTTGGCGATCAAGTCGTTTTAATGGAGCTGGTTCCCGCTTTTCGCCCTTGGCAGGCCGGCCCCTCTTACGAGGCTTTTTGTGTACTTTCACCTTCTTGGCAGGTTTCTTCCTGCCAACAATGGCAGTGGAATCCCTGCATCACTAGTTGTGGGAATACGATATAGCGCTTTTGCCACAAATGCCCTTACTAAAGATTATCGATCAAGAGGCTTGCGGCCTCTCCACTGGTATGTTGTACGATTAGAAACATATTTTTCAACTTGAACAATTGCAAGGATTACTACCAGTCGTTCTTCCTGCTTAGTGGGTGGGGTTTCAAAGCATTCGTTCAGGTGAAGGAATAAACTTTTTTGGACACGACCCCATTAACCATGATATCTTGTCGTTGAGCTTCATTGCATTCTCCTTGGTTTTGCTTTTGGTGGTAAAAAACAACACCACAAAGCGAAGCCAAATTCCATACTTTCAACACCTTATGTGGTTGTTGTTTTTTTTGGGGGGGCGATTTTGCAAGAGGCCCTTAATACTAAATGGTTTTAGAAGATGTTTACTTATAATTTAAATCACTAAGCCAGGTGCAGCAGTATGTCAGCAACAATACGTCAACTTGAGATATTCAATGCAGTTGTGGAAAATGGCCAGGTAACAAAGGCTGCCAAACAATTGTTCCTAACTCAATCGGCGGTCAGTCTTGCCTTAAATGAGATGGAAAATCAGTTGGGAGGCCCCCTCTTTGATCGTTCGGGGAGATGCCTTGAACTCAATGACCGCGGTCGCTATTTTCTGCCCCTCAGCCGCGAAATCCTCGATAAATTGGAGGATTTAAACACCCTGATGAATGAAAAGGATGGGAAATTTGCCGGTTCCCTGAATCTGGTTGCCAGCTCCACCATTGGCAACTATGTCTTACCCTATTTGATAACGGCCTTTAAAAACATGCATCCCGATGTCCATATAAACATGCTGGTTTGCAACACAAAAACAGCAGAGAAACTTATCCTGGATCGCACCGTTGACCTGGGATTTGTTGAGGGAGAAGTCAATAACGAACAGATTGTTGTCAGGGACTGGTTTCATGATGAGCTTGTTCTAATCAGTCGTCCGGACAAAGATACCAATACCGTAAGGGTGTGTGATGTCACAACGGATTTAAAGAATTATAGCTGGGTCATGCGTGAGCCCGGCTCTGGAACGGCTCAGATATTTAAGAGTAAGCTTGGGAAATATGTAACGGACCTGA
Organism: uncultured Desulfocapsa sp.; assembly: GCA_964538055.1. Lineage (GTDB taxonomy): Bacteria > Desulfobacterota > Desulfobulbia > Desulfobulbales > Desulfocapsaceae > Desulfocapsa. The sequence goes on from CAZIDU010000122.1 coordinate 5,363, forward strand.
ATGTTGTCATGGAACTGGGTCATACGGAAGCCATCAAAAAGGCAGTTGAAGCAGGTGCCGGCATCGGTTGTCTTTCTAAGCTAACAGTATGCCGGGCAATCAGCCGTGGCTGGCTCCAGGAAATTCCTCTCTTTGGAGTCAATACAGAACGACAGCTTTCGATTATTCAGCATAAAAAGAAGGCTAAAACACGTTTGATCCATGAATTCCTCGATTTCTGTTTCCTCCTCACCCAGTGCAGCGAAGGCAACTCCTGTCTCTCTTCACCTGAAAACTTCCAGAAACTGGTTTTGCAGTTCACTGATAAGGAGAAGTAAAGCAAATGTGTAACACATTCTACCACTGAACGAACCCAACCTGCCTATCATCCCTCTTTTATACCAGTTCAGCCATAACCATATTCGCAAAAACTCTCCCTCTTCCTGTCAGGAAAAGGAAGTCTGCTTCCTGCTCAAGCAGTCCAGTGGCTATCAGTTTTTGAAGAGTTGTTCCATAGTAATCCACTGGATTGATCCCATAGCGCCCAGTGAGACCAGACACCGACACGCCCTTGTTCATACGGAGTCCCATGATCACGGTTTCCCGTAATGAATCTGCACCTTCCAGGGTCTCCTCCTCGATGATCACGGATTTTCCCGCCTCTATCAGTTCACAGTATCGTAGAGGATCTGCTACATTTCGTTTTCGACTGCCCCGTAAACATGAGACAGCTCCGGCTCCGAACCCAAAATACGATTCATTTCTCCAATACCCTATATTGTGACGACATTGATAGCCAGTTTGAGCATAATTTGATATTTCATACTGCGCGAACCCGCTCGCCCTGGTCAATTTTCTCGTTACTTCATCCATGGCAACCAGTTCATCCTCACTTGGCAGGCATGTTCCCCCCTCCTCGATCATTTTTTGCATTGGTGTCTTTTCTTCCACGGTTAACTGATAAAGAGAAAGATGTTTCACCCCAAGAGAGAGTGCCGTTTCAAGACTGCGCTGCCACGTCACTGCTGTCTGACCTGGAAGCCCGTACATAAGATCGAGGCTCACATTATCATTCCCGGCTTCCACTGCCATGGCAACTGCAATAACTGCCTCCTCAGCGGAATGAATACGGCCTATTTTTTTTAACTCCCTATCGTCGAACGATTGGACCCCAAAGGAAATCCGGTTTACTCCCGCAGTTTGCAAACACTCCAATTTCTTACTGTCCACGGTTCCCGGATTAATCTCCATGGAGATTTCTGCATCCTTGGCAAGGGAAAAACGCGCGGAAAGTGTGCTGAAGAGTGTACGTAATAAATGCCTGGGCAAAACTGATGGTGTGCCCCCTCCCAAAAAGACCGTCCTTAAGGGCTCCACAAGGCCACGTAAGGCCATGTCCGTCATTTCGGCACACACCGCATCAACATAGCGTTCCTGTAACACCTCAAGGCCCGCATAGGAGTTAAAGGAACAATAACTGCACTTAGTGGCGCAAAAAGGAATATGGATATACAGGGAGGAGGTCATAGATCGGGGGAATGAAGGCCTTCCATGGTCTCGCGACACTGGTTACTGATCTCTGCCATCAGGCCGTTATCTGCAAACGAAAAGCTGCCATCGCCAATGATTAGATGATCAAGGAGCTGGAGCTGCATCATGCTGCCAAGTAAGGACAAGGTTCTGGTAAGCTGTATATCCTGGGGGGATGGATCCACTGAACCGGATGGGTGATTATGGGCTATAATTATAGCCGCGGCATTGTGTTGCAGAGCCTTCTTTACAAGCTCTCGCGGATAGACGGTGTTAACATTAATGGTACCTTCAGCCACGGTTTCCGTGTCGATAATGGCATGGGAGGAATCGAGATAAATAACAGTGAGAACTTCTTTTTTGAGGCCGCGCAGAGCGTGGATAAGGTACTCTCGAACATCCGTTGAAGAGTGGAGATAGCGCTTTCCCTTGAGTCGGTCTTTCAGATAGCGTCTGGCTACAGCTTGAATAAAATGAACGGCAAAGCCGTTCTTGGCACCAATCCCTTTAACTTCCTGCAATCCGGCAAGTGATGTTTCGAGCACTCCAGCAAGCGAACCAAACTGTTTTAAAGCATCCCTGGCTGATTCTTTACAGTCACTCCTCGGGGTCCCGAAGGAAAGCAGGAGTTCCAGAATTTCAGTATCGCTGAAGCCATCCAGTCCGCGCTCCAGAAAACGATCCCGGAGACGCTGTCTGTGGCCGGTCCCCTTTTTTTGCCAATCTTCTTTTTCCATTGGCCCCGGATAGGTCCTTATTTACCCAGTTCTTTGGAAAACAATTCATTGGCAACTTTGGGGTTCGCTTTGCCCTTGGTTTTCTGCATCAACTGTCCAACAAAATAGCCCATAAGTTTGGTCTTTCCAGCTTTGAAATCTTCAGTCTGTGATGGATTGGCCGCAATAATTTCCTGCACAATAGCCAGCAACTCGCCCGTATCAGAGACCTGAACCAGATTCTTCTCTTGAACCACTGTTTCAGGATCCTTCCCTGACTCCATCATCTCAAGAAAAACTGTTTTGGCAATCTTTCCAGAGATGGTTCCATCATCAACCATAATTAACAGAGCGCCCAACTGTTCCGCCTTCACCTTGCACTCGGTAACATCTGCGCCCTTAAGTTCACGTAACAGCTCGGTCATGATCCAGTTCGATACCTTCTTGGCCTTGCCACAACTCTTAACCGCAGCCTCGAAAAAATTGGCTAATTCGCGAGATGCCGTGAGAATTTCTGCATCATACTTGGGTAATTCATACTCACTTATAAAACGTGCCTTCCTCGCATCCGGAAGTTCGGGAAGAGTTGCCCTGATCTCTTCAATCCAACTCTCATCAATTACGATGGGGATAAGATCCGGGCAGGGAAAATACCTATAGTCATGCGCCTCTTCCTTACTGCGCATTGACGTGGTCCGGTTACGATCAGGATCCCATTGCAGTGTCTCCTGCTTAACCTCTTCACCATCAAGCAATACATCACGCTGTCGCCGCACTTCATATTCCAGTGCTGCCTGAACATTTTTGAAGGAATTCATATTCTTCAGTTCAGTACGTGTTCCAAGTTCCTCCTGGCCCACAGGTCTTAGTGAGATATTAGCGTCACAGCGAAAACTTCCCTCCTGCATATTGCCGTCACAGATATCAAGATAGCGGAGAATAGCATGAAGTTTTTTCAAATAGGCGTAAGCCTCCTCGGGAGAGCGCATATCAGGCTCTGATACGATCTCAAGCAAGGGGGTTCCTGTCCGGTTCAAATCCACATAGGAAACAGGATCCCGATCATCATGGATCAGTTTTCCTGCATCTTCCTCCATATGCATCCGGGTAATGCCAATCACTTTCTTGGCACCCTCCACCTCAATCTCCACCTGACCAAACTCAACAATTGGAAGGTCAAACTGCGACGTTTGATACCCTTTCGGTAGATCGGGATAGAAATAATTTTTACGGGCAAACTGGTTAAAGGTGTTGATGGTTGATCCCGTTGCCAGTCCCATCTTGATTGAATACTCAACAACCTTTTTATTTAAAACAGGCAAGACACCTGGCATTCCCAGACATATCTGACAGGTATGACTATTTGGTGATGCTCCAAACTCCGTGGAACAGCCGCAGAATATCTTCGATTTTGTTTTCAGCTGGGCATGGATTTCCAACCCTATTACGGTTTCAAACTGCATAAATCACTCGTCTTAACTTTTTTTTAAAAACTACCCAGACATGTTGTTACAGACACTCAACCCTTCTCGGCCCTGAGTACCCACGCTCTCATCTTCTGTAACTCATCCCGCCAATCCGCACTGACCCGGATTTGCAGAAAAACCCGAAATAGACCAAGAACCACACGGACAAGTTCTTCAAAGAGATAAATTCTCTCCAAAACCATTCCTTCACGCTCTTCCGGGTCGTTATCATTCCCTGATTCTGCGCCTGTTTTTGGAAGTTTTACATTGCGAAACTCCATCAAAGCAGCAGCCATAGTAAAACTCCACTCATAATCATTAAATCCCAGTTGGATCCGAGCCTGTTCGAGTTTTTTCCCCATAACAAGTCCGGTACGTGCCTCCTGAAGTTCCGTTTGAAGGCCGCGACAGATCAAACTTTCATTTGAGTCGCCCTCACCATATTCCAGCAGCATATGTTTTTCAAATACTACCACGATGTCGCCCTCACCTGGCAAAGCAACAACTCCACCACGCTCCTCACTTTTCCACCACAGCCAGGTCAGAAACTCCTGCCCGAGAAAACGCTTTTCAGCTATAAGATCAACTAAATCCATCCCCATTATCCTCTATTTTATGCTAAACAAACACATCTGGAGTTATTCTTGCTAATTTGTCAATTGCATCCTCATCAAGGATGTGCTCACCACAAATATAGGGAATCTGCTGAATTAAATTCAGTCCGAAACTCTCTTTAAAGAGATCCTCAAGGAGGGCCTGTGCTTTTTTATTGGTTGAGAAAAAAAGAAGCGTCGCATTTTCCAGATTCCAACAGAGATCAAAAACCGAAGGCATAGGTAAGGACTTCCGCATCAACTCATTTTGAATCCGCTCTTTAATCTCTACGCGCATGCTTCTCGATATTTTGGGGATCTGCTTTTCTTTTTTGATACGCTCTTCTTCTTTTTGGACAAATTTTTTCACTATCACCGCAGACACCTTTCTTTCATCAAGGCGCATGGTAAGTGTGACGTAATTTCCTGCAGCATAGGATGCGAATTCAAAATTCGTATCAAACATATTGGTTACAGATACCCAACCGAGTGAATCCTCCTCATATGTCTCATCGATATCACGAAACGCGAAAGAGGACACCCGATCCGCAATGAAATCCCATATATTTTCAGGTAGTTCACCATCCACACCGAAGCGGACATAACTAGCTGTTCCTTTAACAAATCCCATTCATTTCTCCATTGACAATTACTCTAAAGAATTTTTTTTTATCATACTCTATTCCATAACCAGGGTCACATCAAATTTCATCCTCTACCTGTCCACTCATGTTGAAGTATCATGACACGGTAATCCTTGACACGAAAATTATTTATATGATACAAACAATGTATACTTTTTCCTTGACACAGGAAAGACTAATTTGTATATAAGCTCGTTTCATGGGTCGTTAACTCAGTCGGTAGAGTATCTGCCTTTTAAGCAGAGAGTCGTGCGTTCGAGTCGCACACGACCCACCATTTACATTGTATTTTGTCCCCATCGTCTAGTCAGGTCCAGGACACTGGGTTTTCATCCCAGCAACGCCGGTTCGAATCCGACTGGGGACGCCATACGCAAAAACGGGTAGTTAGAGTATTCTAGCTACCCGTTTTTTTGTGTCTGGAAAACAGCACTCCAACCACATCTCCAACCTATCGGACACATGTTGGATTTCCGCCGCTAAAACTCAACTTTGGGTTGGCTGCCTTGTATTAATCTCTGATTTAGCCTGACCTGAAACCGGTCTACACCTTCTAAGCACAATCCTGACGCAATATACGAAACTGCAATCAAATTGTCCTTAGCCGTTAAGGATAAGCGGTATATTTGAGGAAGTTGGCTAACATTTGTTTCAGTTGCTTCAATAGAAACCATTCCAGGATTCACTTCCCCCGCATACCTACAGTTGCCTAGTTTAATTGTTTTATAATTATTGGGGCTTACCAAAGTGTCCTCATGTGTAACTGGCGACGGATCAGCTGTTACTACTACATCAACTACGTCAGTGAATGCTTTATCAGTCAAAGTGCGGTACCCTTGGTAAGTAATCACACCTCCTGCAGAACTAACATAAAGCACCCGCTTTCCGATATGCCTCCAGACTCCCATTAAGCATTCATATGAGTTTTTGATTTTCGATGCATCAATTTCATAAAAAGGAAGGATAGCGTCAACAGATCTCGAATGAAACAGTTTGCATTGGACATGCTCGTACAAGACACCAAATAAATATTCACTAGGTTTGGGATGAGATTCAGGGGAAAAAGAACTCAAATTGTAACTTGTGTGGAATTCATGAAAACAACGGCGAACCCACGCTCCTTCTCTTTCATTGTTTCCACGCGGGTAGCATGATTCGGCGAGCACTTCAAAAGACAAATACAAGCTTCGATACGCCTCATAGATATCACCAGCCAACTGGGAAAGGCGATAATACCGGAACGAACGGTGCCATTTCAGCTCTTCAGCACTTTCTTCCTCTTTAATGTTTCCGTATTTGTCTAATACTTGCATTGACAAATTAGTAGAAATAGCCAAGTTGAAAGTAGCAGTGTAGTTAAGTACAGATAATCCTGATTCACGATATAAACATATAATATTATCCCCTGGGTTGGAAATATTCGTTGTTATATTTTGTTGAACGCAGATGACATCTAATGCCTGTGCTATCGCTGAAACGCCAGATTTTTTAATATTGCTGAAATCTAATTTTTCAGGAGTGCTTGCTACGATATGAGAATGACCTTTCTTGCCGGATATTACCCAACCATTGCTAATTCCTTTTTAATCTATATCGCGATCTAATGGTGAAATCAGTGTGCATGCCACTGCAGTAGGATGGCTAGTCGTTCCATCGCTATTGACTTGTCCGAGTGTTAAGTAGCGAATTATTTGGAATAAGAACAGGATGTATTTTTTAGAATAGATTGACAAATTGACAGTATTTAAGGGTGTTGAAAAGTATCTTCCAGGAACCATTTTACATGTAGCCAGGGCCGA
>CAZIDU010000123.1:0-12089 GCA_964538055.1 uncultured Desulfocapsa sp.
GGCATGATGGTTCAAATACTATCCGGGTTGATAACATATCTTCTTTTGGCTATTTGCAATATTCCGGGGACACATTACTGTTTCTTTACTGGTCGACCAGGATTGCTGGGTCGTGTGTCTCAGCCTGTCAGGCTTTCGACTACTGTATAAAAACTATCCGAACCAAACGGTCGCCCTGTACGATTCTTTTCTTCCAGCAAAGCACTCTGCTCTGAGTCTAGGCTAAGAAATTTTTTCCAGTTCTCTATACCTGTAAGGAGTTCGTTTTCCTGAACTAGGATATCATTCCCTAACAAGCCGCAATAATAAGCGGCACTTGACCATTGGTAATCCCAGGGATTCTGAACTATTCCCACCTTGGTCGGATTACGAAGAATATATTGGACTGCTGTTAAAAGGTACATATCCGTGAAGACTGGGCAAGGTGAAAATCGTCCCTGGAAAAGATAGCCTCTGACTCTTTCACGAACATTTATCATACGTGTATAAAACCGATGCGCCTCACCTACTGCCCTAGCCAGACTGTCAGGATGTTCAGGTATGGCAAGAAGGTGTAGATGATTGGACATTAGACAGTACGTGAGAAATTGAACGCCAAATCGATCGCCTTGTCTTCTAAGGAGATTCAGGTACTCCACACGATCCTATTCCTCAAAAAAATATCCATGAATCACACACCACGATGGACAATGTGATGTGGATATCCTGGAACAACTACTCGTTTCATCCTGGCCATGTCTTACTATACTCTCGCATACGTTATATTTGACGCTTAAAACCATATTGTGTCCCCGGAATACTCAATATTGTGTCCCCGGAATACTTCCAGGAAGTATAATGGTATTGGGGTAGAAATGAGGTTTTCATTGTCGCGGTACCATTTTTTTTTCAATCAACAACACGGGATTTTGTTTTGCCGATTTTAGAGATATTGTTGTCTTGGCAAGAGTAGGAAGCAGCAACACAGGTGTAACCACCCCCACGGTCCGTGGTATGTAAAGGAGATTTATATAATGACAAACAGTCATTCTGCTGAGCGTGCCAACCCAAAGCAGGTTGGAATTTTCAAGAAGAACATCAGCAGACCAGAGTCGCAAGGCCCAAAAATCTTTTTCTTCCCCAGGCAGAGTGTGAATCAGGAGCAGTGTTTCATTGCGACCGTCGTGAACCTGTGGCAATACCGGCAGATCTTCTACGTCTGGATTTGCCATCAGCCAACGCAAACTTGAGGCCGGAGTCAACTGCAGAGGTTGCTGCCAACCGGACTGTTGCAGTAGAGCCTGAAGATCTGCGAGTGTTCCGGCATACTGCAAATTCATAACCTGTTCCTCTTCCCCACCCAGATCAAGACGATGGGTAGGTAACTGCTGCCAGCCATGTTCAAGCCAGTTACCGGTGGTCATCTGCATGGTCGTATATTGCTGTTGATAGCGGAGTCGGTTATCGGTAAAGCCGGTTGCCCAGTGGATAAAGGCTGCTAGTATAAACACGATAATCAAAAATCTAAACAGCCCCCTGCTTTTGCAAGGTCGTTTTCCATGCAGATAGATTAAGGTAATTATAATTATCCAGGCCGTGCCCAGGCTGAATCCGCCAACAACATCGGAGAGCCAATGGGCACCTAGATACAACCGGGAATAGCCGATACCAAGGATTAAAAACAGGGCTAAGGCAAAGGGGAGCCAACGTTTTTTCGCGACCATCTCGCGACTGCACAGCAGGGCAAGAAAACCAAAGATAACCAGAGACATCGTGGCATGACTGGAGGGAAAGGCCCAATGGACAGCGCCGCCATACATATCCACCGGACGTGGAATCCTGGTGACTTGTTTAACTATGGTGACCAGCAGAAAGCCGATGACGGTAGTGCCTGTTAGAAACAGAGCGCTGTAACGATCCTTTATAAACAGCAGCCAAAACAAACCTGCCAGGACAAGCGGTACGGTTACAGCCGCATCACCCAGCATGGTTATGCTGACCATAATGGTGTCACCCCAAGGTGTTCGGAATCCCTGCAGCAGGTGGTAGAGAGACTTTCCCGACTGCACCAGGGGGTCACCCGTAATCACATCTTCCGTAATACCGAGAAAGAGCCAGCTTGCCCCGATAAAAAAGATCATCAACACGATAAGCAGCCGCAGAAGAGAGCTGCCTTTATTTATAAAACCACCGAGCCAGCGCTGCATGACAGGGGAACGATAGGCAAGAGTGATAAACTTTTTTTCCCATATCTGCCCATTGGTAAGAATAAAAAGGAAACCTCTACGGAACAGGCTGAAGACAAGCCAGGTCAAAAGCATCAGGAAAACCAGTAGAACGGCCAACCGTCCAGCAACTTCACCGGCCAGGGCCAGTGATACACCCAAAGCCATTCCTGGCAACATGTATGCCGGAGCCCAGCCAAGAGCGGAGAGAATATTATATACGGTAAAGCGGCTATGCCCCATACCGAGCATACCGGCGATAATGGGAATAACGGGGCGAACCGGACCAACAAAGCGGCCAAAGAAAACCGATTTTCCACCATGACGATGAAAAAACTCCTCTCCCCGGGCAAGCATATTCGGGTAACGGGCAAACAGGGAAAAAGAACGGATGCGACCTTTAAAGTGATGCCCAAGCCAGAAACTGAGGCCATCGCCAAGAACAGCTCCACAGACTGCCCAGACCATGGTTGTCCAGAAAGGAAGAGCTCCGGTGGTTATCAGGGCACCGGCTGTCATCATCAGGGCTGCACCCGGTATGATCAAACCAACAAAGGCCAGAGATTCTGCAAAGGAGGACGCAAAAATCGCAAAACCGGCCAGATTCGGATGGTTGGTGATCCAGGTGGTCAGGTTGATAAGAAATTCGTGCATTGGGATTAATCTGTTAAGTTGGTTTAGTTTTCAGCCGTTCGCTTTTACATTGATAGAGATATTCTAACAGACCATATTCAATCATGGCCAAGAGAAAGAGACTCCTTTTCCCGCGCTGCCAGATATCCGATAGGTGACACAACCACCTCACTGGGAAACGGAAAAAAGGAAGACTCAAGAAACATCGTAATTATAATCCCAGGATATACCCTAACTGCTCTACGGTCTGTACAATCAAATTTATGATATCATGCAATACTTCCAATATATTCACGTCGCTTCATTTGGTCAGGTTTCCCTGTAATGCATTTTTTTGATGAACAATGATTCCATCCGATTCACGATACGGATTATCCTGTCATAAAAAGGAGTTATCAGGTTGCGTAAAGACTGCATAACCGCCACGCTCATCAAGGCGACAACAAAAGAACCGATGATGTCCAAGGGAAAATGAAGAGCGGTATAAACCCGAGTCAAGCCCCCAGCGATAGCGATAATAAAGAGCACCACCCCCTGCCTCCTCCAACCCGGACGAAAGAGAAGAAGAATCCGGGGACACAATACCATTTCAATTGGCAAATAAAAAAACAGTAATATGCCCCCGGCATTTTCACGATCTTATCACCCAGAGTACAGAAAACTTACAAGATATTATCTTGCTCACCATGTTAAAAGAATCTGCTAAAAGCAATTGCTAGCAAAATGCTATTCGCCTGAAAGGTTACGGTTTTAACCTTTTACAGAAACAATAAAAAATACAGTTCCAGCTGTAAGAGTAGCCATAGAATAGTTAAATACTCGCAACGCAAGGTCATTATACAAAAAACGGGAAATTGCAGTTCCAAAACCAGCCCATAGGGAAGCAGACGGCAGGTTGATTAATGAAAAAATAAATGCGATTATCATGGCAGATGGAAGATACATTTTCCCAACCGGAGGAAAAGTTGCCATCGCCATAATCGCCATTAACCACGCTTTTGGGTTAAGGAATTGAAATAAGACTGCTTGTAGAAATGTTACAGGTTTTCCATTTTGCTCGACTTGTTCACCATGAGAAGACGTAGCTATTTTCCATGATAGATATAATAAATATATAGAACCAGCTATCTTTAAAAAAAACTGCAATTGTGGATATTGTTCAAAAACTAACCCTAATCCTAAAGCAATAGCCATCTGCAAACAAAAAAAAACTATGCAGGTACCCCAGACAAAAGGCATTGTTCTTAAGAAACCAAAGTTGGCCCCCGAAGCAGTTAGCATCAAATTGACAGGACCAGGAGTAATCGTAGTCACAAAAACAAAGGTGGCTAATGGGAACAAGACATTGTGTAATTCTAACATGATGCCCCCCAGAAAACTATTCCCAGAGGCATTGTCTTGTTTAGCAACTATATAGTCACCTAAAACCAAGACGTCCAATCCCGTCGAAAAGAAACAACGAATAGCGGCTATTGGATTTTCAACAATTGGTTCACCCATTATATTGAAACTTGTATTTAGAACCAAAGGCACCCCAGTTAGTTTTAAGAATTCACCAATCATCTCATGGTAGCGGCTATTGGTATCAGAGTGAACTGTTTGCAATCTCGCACTCCCATCAACATGCGTTATAGCAGGAATAATATTTTTTTTATCTCGTTTCACATCGCAAACCTGCAACATAAATGGTGAATCGACCGTGATATTAAAGTAACTATCTCTAAATTCAGCCAAGATAGATGGGGCAAAGGGCCTGTAAGCCTCACGGTGCTTTACTTCTGCATTGATTTTATCTTTCATTCCCGGCATTGTTGGATTAGCGATAATGGCCCGGCTCCCCAAAGATCTTGGCCCGAATTCCATACGCCCTTGAAACCAACCTATAATTTCACCCTGATTCAAAAGCTCTGCAGTTTCAACACAGACCTTCTTGGATTTTTTAAAAGTCAGCTTACACTCAGTAAGTACAGACTGAATGTGATCATTGGTATATTCTGTTCCAAAAAAAGGATTGTTGTGATGAACTCGCTTAGGCTGTTTAAGGATTCCGTTGTATAGATGATATGAGGCACCAATACAGGTACCATTGTCCCCGGCTCCTGGCATGACATATATATCTTCGAAACTCGTTTCACGTAATATTTTCCCATTTGCCACACTGTTAAGTGCGACACCTCCAGCCAATACCAAGTTTTTGGTTTTTGTTTTGTTTTCCAGAATCCGACACAACTGTATTATTTTTCCTTCTAGAACACTTTGGAAAGCAGCTGCAACATCAATGTGGTGTGATAGTAATTCCTCCTTCGCCTTACAAGGGAGGCCGAAAATCTTATAGAATTTTTGGCCACATAATTTACCATTTGCATTTTGATATTGAAAATAGGATAAATCAATTTCCACACACCCTTTAGGAGAAATATTGACCATTTTATCAACTATTGAATAAAATCTTTTAGGATCACCCAAGGGCGCCAACCCCATTGTTTTACCTTCATCATAATTCGGTGTAAAACCACAGAATTCTGTACACGCAGAATACCCCCCCCCCTAACGAATTAGGAAATCTACTTTCCTGAAAATGAGTGATGTTTAAACCATCCCCATAACCTAGCCATGTTGTTGCCCACTCACCCCATCCATCTAGCGACAAGAGAGCCGCTTTCTCGTAAGGAGACACAAAATAACTGCCTCCGATGTGAGCAAGATGATGTTCAACAAAATGGAGTTTAGGACGCTTATATTGATTACCCCAAGTACTTTTGTACCATTTCAATAACTCTTTTCTCCTAGAATAAACTCTTAGAAATTAGTAGTTTATAAATGGTAACGCATCTTTAGTTAAAGACATTGCGAAAAAAGCTTTCTTCCAAAAATGCTTAAAGGGACTTATGGAAACTGCAATATGATCTATTTGAGATAGATCCATATCAGCCATTTCTAAACATTTATTAATTGCATGCTCCGGGAATTGTTGCGTATGTTTTACTCCAGTCAATCGTTCTTCCTCTAAAGCAACCAACAATTCACCATCAGCAACAATACAAGCTGAGGTATCATGAAAAATAAAATTAATTCCTAAAATATTCATAGTGCTCCTAACAAATTGAAAATTCAATGTAAAATGTGGTTCCACTTTGTGGTTCGTAGCATAAATAAATCTGTTTATTTATAATTTCTTTTTCATTCATCCCCCCATCTTTTGTTGCCTACATTTAGCACTATTATCTAGTGCCGAACGTTCGAAATCACCGGCTGACGGTAGGGTTAACGGAAACTTGATGCGTGTAGACGGATTGTCGGTAAACATCCAAAAATCGGGCGTGTGAGCCAGTCGGGTTCCGGGTAGAAGCACCGGCTACCCGGTGCTCCCCCCACAAACCCGTATGTGAAGATTTCCCTCATACGGTTCCTCGATCACCAAAAGCTCTATGCTGATGGTTAACCCAACAGGCGACACCCTGTTAGGCGCGTAACTATGCTACCCATATTTTCCCCTACGATAGCTGAGAAAGTTATGCACTCGAATGGATTTACAGTGATACGGTTTGTGAGCTCTGAGTCTCTCCCGTTGTTCCTTCCAGCCGATCGTTACACCCAGCTTCTCCTTCCCTACAGTGGGTCCCTTGGGCATCGGTTCCCCACCTTCACGACTCCTACCATGGAATCATCGGTACTATGATCCACTAAGACTACCAAAAGCCCTTCTCATGGTCGTTCGTTGTACACTCTCCGGCCATGATACCTTGCATTGCCCTTCTTTATTCGTACACCCTTTCGGGTCTCGTCCATGGGCGAGGGATTCCTGTTGAACGCCTGGAGTTTTCTTTAGGTGACCCCAACCTTACTGTGCAAGGAGACAGTTGGCTCTCCCGTGTTCCCAAGCTACCCCCGTAAACACATGACCTTGTCTCAGACCCCGGTGGTGACACTGAACACTTTCCATAACGTGTTCAGGTCTGCTGCCTTCCAGAAAATGCACCCTGTCAGCTTTCACAAGCACTCGGTATTTTGAGTACAAGCTTATCCAATGATCACAACTATACATTTTTCGGGGCTCAGTACAGACCCTGCATTCTTGATCCACCTGGCTTCGGACTCCCGTTACCGGGCTTTCCCTCAGGTTTCACTACTGCCCCGCTGGATAGGCTTTAGGCAGGTGGGACTTGTGAGTCTTTCGGTCACTCACCCACTGGGTAACATTTGCCAATTTTATCCCCGTAAAGGGAATCCCAAGGCACCGGATTTAGCTCGGAACGAGCATTTTTTTGTTATAAGATTTTTTAAGGATTATCTTTCAAATCAGGGAGAATAAGGGGACACAATACCATTTTAATTAGCAAATAAGAAAAAACAGTAATTCAACAAATGGCTTGAGACCAGACATCTACTTGCAGTATCAGGCTGTTCGCCGTCACAGAATATTGAGTTTGGATCAAAACCTGCTGACCTTTGAACACAATATTGGTACATCTCCCTCAAGCTCACACAGTCCCCAGAACAAAAGAATCAGCAGGAAAACCAAGCCGCAAAATCTCCTTGTGTCCATGGAATTCCTCACCACCAACATCCAAAAATGATCTCTATCCTAAGAACAATTTCTGAGATATTGCAACTCAACCGCAGCCAGTACCGGTCCCCAAGCAGCCACCACTTCCGCAACTTTTTTTGGCCCTTCTTTTTAATGGAGCCGGATTTTTACCAGTATAAACAGCGTCCAGTCCAACCTCAATAAAACCTGACATAGTCACAGGGGAAATACCCGCCCTCTTGAAGACTTTTTTGGGCGATTCACCCATATCACTGACCATTACTGCCCGACAGTCATAGAGAAGTCTTGTCAATGCTTCCCAGCGTCCTATGCCACCGCCAGGAATAGGAGCCTGACGTTTTTCAATGAGCTTATATCCATCTTCTTCCTTAGCATAGATAAGAAATTTTGTAGTTTCTCCCAAATGCTGATTAACAAGCATACCTTCAAGGCTGGCCACGGCAACATAAGGCCGTACTTTTGGAGGAGTGGCCGGCATGGTTGCGCAGGCGTTAAGACATCCAGCCATCTCACCCGATTTGTCATTACCGAGCAAACCAACAGCATCTGCACGACACCGTTTACAGTGACGCATCTGCGGCAAGTGTTCTTCACAGCTGTTTCTAAGCGTATTCATGGTTGTCTTAGTCGGCTCCACCAGATCGGCAAAAGGCGTATCGGCGTTAGGTAGCATGGCCATACAGTTAAAAAGATCCACTCCCAGCTTTTTCATGGTCATGGCAGTGACCTCAGCATGATGATCATTGATACCGGGAATTGTGATGAAATTAATTTTAACGGTTACGCCACGGGATTTTAGCTTTTCAATTGCCATGAGTTGGCGGGCCAGGAGGAGTTCTGCTGCTTGCAGATTGCGATAGATGATTTTTCCGTCCCTGACATAACTGTAAATGTTTTTGGTCACTTCTGGATCTACACCATTCACCGTCACAGTGACATGGGAGACACCGATATCGGCAACTTCATCCACATGAGGAGTCAATCCCAAACCATTGGTGGAAAGACAGAGAATAAGATCAGGATAGTGCTCGCGCAGAAGTCGCATGGTCGTAAGAGTCTCATTGGCATTGGCAAATGGATCACCGGGGCCAGCAATTCCTGCCACACTGATACGGGGTTCGGCTATAAGAACTTTATCCATGTAGACAAGGGCCTGTTCTGGTGACAGGATGGTAGAGGTGACTCCGGGCCGGGATTCATTGACACAGTCATACTTCCTGTTGCAGTAATTACACTGAATATTGCATTTTGGAGCCACCGGTAGATGAACTCGACCAAACTTCCCTTTAACCTTGGCATTAAAGCATGGATGACGGGAATAATCAGGGGTTGAAGGTGCTGTTTTCATTTGAATCTCCTTGTTTTATTGCAAATATTGCTACAGCCGACAGCTCCAGGCTCCCAGCTGTCAAAATCACATATACGAATACCCGATGGGCGAATCACTCTGCTTTTTTGCTATGCAGGCATTAACCACCAGATCAAAAAGCTGCTGCGCCCCTCTGTAACCTATATGTAGAATACGTTGTCCGCCCATGCGATCATGGATGGGAAAACCCACCCTGATAAGGGGGATACTGAGTTTCTGGGCCAGGGGGTAGCCCTTGGAATGCCCTACCAGAAGATCAGGGCCAAGACTTTCTGCCAACTCACTGATATCATAAAAATCCATACCTTCATGGACCTGTGGCTGCTCAGGTAAGAGATCACCAGTGGCTTCAGCAATTTTTTCAGCTAATTTTTTACTCTTTCCCCCCGAGGCACAGAGTATGGGCATGACACCTATCTCTGCCAAAAATCCTGTTAAACCCACAACCATATCTTCCTCACCATAGACAATGGCTTTTTTCCCATAGATATATTTATGACCATCCACATAGGAGTCCACCAGACGCCCGCGCTCTGCCTTATGTTTTTCAGGGATTGGAAGGCCGGTGAGAGCAGCCAGATGGTCAAATAATCGATCCGATGCTCGAATTCCCATGGGTTGGGAAATTCTTCTGTTTTTTACAGAAAACTTTTTTTCCAGAATGGCGCCACCACTCTGTTCACTCATGGTGTGACCAAATTCAATACTCCCAATACCGCTGCCCATGTCAGCTATGGAAACAAGGGGAGTGCCGCCAGGCTGTATCTTCTCGTAGGTTTTGGCGGCCTGACCGTCCATTGTATCGGAAATATCCGGCAGGATGGTGGCTTTCAGGGTAAAGTCTTCCGTAACTTCCTTTAAATAACGTATATCTGCCGGCGAAACAAAACCCGGTAAAATGTTTATCTTGTCGCCTGATTCATCCTCTTCACCAATACCTGCCAGAGTATCCACAACAGAGGCCACAGCATTGTGAAAGCCTTCCATATGAGTACCGTTGTAGCTTGGAGTGCCCACCTCAACCATGATCGGCTTTTCCCCTTGCACTTCCTTGTCATACTGGTTGAGAAACATCTTAACATCATCACCAATGGTCTCCGTGAGGCAGGTAGTGGCAATGCCGATGAGCTGGGGACGATATTTCTGGGTTACATTTATCAGACCCAGTTTGAGATTCGCGCCACCACCGTAGACGGCATGTTTTTCTGAGAGTGATGAAGAAGCTATATCAATGGGTTCGTTAAAATGAGAGATGATATAGCGACGCATATAGGTGGCACACCCTTGAGAACCATGCAGATAGGGAACGGCTCCTTCAATACCCTTAAAAGCTATGGCAGCGCCGAGTGGTGTACAAAGCTTACAGGCATTTGTGGTAGAAATATAATTCGGACGATTTTTAGACATGGTTTGCCTCGTTGCTTATTGTCAGCAATAACGATGGTTCATACTCTTTTTTTTAGACGGGATTATCTGTCAGCTTTATTTTGATACGTGAAACGCCAGACCGGACTCATCACCGATGAGTAAACTTCTTCGGCAAAGTTGAGCATACCAACGAATCCTGCCAGAGCCTCTTTCCGTTCATGGTTATGGTCACAAAAACCGACACCCAGTTTATAGGCAATGGGTCGCTCCTTGACTCCACCGACAAAAATATCCACTACTTTTTCTTCTAGAAAACTGGTGAGTTCCAAAGGATTAGTGTCATCAACGATGATGGTGCCGGGGTCGGTGATTTCTGCAAGCTCACGATACTCCTGTTCGGTACCGGTTTGACTACCCACCATGACAACATCCATACCCAGCAGACGGAAGGCCTTGACCAGAGAAAAAGCTTTAAATGAGCCGCCTACATAAATTGCAGCCTTTTTCCCGTTCAGCGCCTTCTTATAGAACTCAAGCTTAGGCAGCAATTTCTCCAACTCTTCTTTGACAAGCTGTTGTGTCTTAGCCAGCATTTCCGGATCTTTGAAATGTTCAGCCACGTCATAGAGTGCCTGAGCCATATCCTCCACGCCAAAATAAGAAACACGCATGGAAGGGATGGAGTAATCATCTTCCATCATTTTGGCCAGATCCATGGTGGAGCCTGAACATTGAACGACATTAAGAGCTGCACCATGGGCACGCTGAAGATCTGCTATCCGTCCATCACCTGTGATGTTGGCTACAACTTCCACACCAATACGTTCGAAGTACCCACGGATCATCCAGATTTCACCGGCCAGATTAAAATCCCCCAGGATATTGATGGAGTGGGGAGAGATCCCGGTTGTATCACCGGTACCAATGAGCCGGGCCATGGCATTACATGCTGCGGTGTAACCAGCCCTTTTGTTCCCTTTAAATCCTTCAGATTTGACTGGAATTACCGGAATGTTTGTCTCTTTTTCTACCTGCCTGCAAACCGCTTCCAGATCGTCTCCGATAATTCCGACAATGCAGGTGGAGTAAACAAAGGCGGCCTTTGGACTGTGCCGTTCAATAAGTTCGAAGAGGGCGTTGGTCAGCTTTTTTTCTCCGCCAAAAATGACATCTATTTCCTGCAGATCAGTCGAAAAGGAAAGACGATGTAATTCAGGACCAGAAGAGAGTGCCCCACGAATATCCCAGGTATACACAGCACAGCCTATGGGTCCATGTACGAGATGCAGGGCATCTGCGATGGGATAGAGAACCACCCGCGAGCCGCAGAACACACAGGCCCGCTGACTTACTGCCCCAGCTAGAGAGTCTTTATTACAGGTAAGGGTGAAAGGCTGTTCTCCGGTGCGATGAATCTGTGCTTCTCGTTCCTTTAATACTTCCATGGTCTTCCCTTCATTAAGTGTTGGTTTGAAAGGGAATAAAGCAACGACTGTGCCAGAAGGAGAATCCCCACATAACTTATTGTTATTTCAATGCCTTAGTTCCTTGTATAAAAAATTATTTACAAAGAGTGACACCACAGGGAATGTATCAAAGTTGACAAAATGGAAGGAAAGGTTCCCTTTTGTCGCAAACAGGAGGGGATGTATCAGAGATGATACTTAATATGGGTACCCTATATAAAACTATAAAAACGCCAGCAATTACCCAACTATTACATTTACGTACCGATAGCAAATATAACGTTACATATTTGTACGTTTCAACCGCTCAAACAAACATACATATGGAAGATACCGAATCAATGCTTCGGTTAATCAGGAACTTACCACTTACCCCAACCGACATTCTTCACATGGCACGACATATACTATCATCATTCTGAAAATTGATACCTGTTCTAAAACAACGGTTCATCCGGTTAATGAGTACCTGTCACGAATTTAATTGCTAAAGGACATGG
>CAZIDU010000124.1:0-12044 GCA_964538055.1 uncultured Desulfocapsa sp.
GTCCCCCGATTCCGGATAAATATTGTGCCGTTCAATAGCATGGTGAATAGTTACAGATATCTTTGAATTACCTGGTGGAGCATGATGTTGTACCCGTGATAATGCCCAAATATACTGAAAAGAAATGTCCGGAATGTGGTCAACAGCTACGCTTTCCAACGAATGTTGGCGGGATAGTTATGGCTTGTCCTTCATGTGGAAAAAAGTTTCATTCGGATTTTAAGCTGGGTGGAACTGGAGGTCACGAGAAAAGAGGGACAGTGGCAACTATCTTTGAGATGCCAAGTACACTAATAAGTCGTCTTTATCGATTTTTTTCATGAAGAAAACTTGAGTTCAAAATTAACCTTTTGTAAATAACCAGCTTCCTGCTTGAGACTGGCAAGTTGCAGGGGATGGTTTAATAACTCATCTTCTGCAAATTGAAGCGTTAAACTGTTTTCAGTTGCGGTAATTCTTTCAATAATTGCTGTCTCCTCCTTTCTGGAGCGATGCAGGAGTGTGGCAATACGAAGTAGAATGACAAGCCTTAATGCTGTCTTCTGTTTTTCAGGAGCCAAGTCGTTAAAGAGGTTTTTTGATATTTTTTTTCGATGGCAACGCACCAGAACACTCATCCAGGCCTGCTCTTCAATGGAAAATCCGGGTAAGTCTGCATTGGTCAGCAGGTATGCGCCATGTTTTTGGTAACCACTGAGGGCAACCGCAAGGCCAATCTCATGCAAACTGCTTGCCCAATGCAGCAACTCGGCATCTTCCAGTTGCAGGTTCCATACGACTTCACAGCCACTCAGGAGACGGTGTGCAGTTAAGCTTACTCGTCTGGCATGTTTCTGGCTGATCTGGAATCGAAGTTGTACGCTGGATACCGTTTTTAAACGGGTATCTTCACTCTGGATACGGCCCAGTCGCTCATAGAGCAGTCCTTCACGGAGGGCACCCTCCGAAACCTGCATATGTTTAATCTTCAGTGCTTCAAAGGTGGCAATGAGGATGGCAAGACCTCCTGCAAAAACAGGTTGGCGGTCACTCTTTAAGCCCGGTAGTTCAAGGTTGTCCAGATGCTCAGCCGCAATCATTTTATCTCGTATGGTGTAAAGACTGTCCAAGGTGATGGTGTAGGGATCAAGTCCCAGTTCACTGACAACTTTCCCTACGGTTTTAATGGTTCCCGATGCTCCCGTGGCAGATGTCCAGTCTGTTTTTTGAAAATGGAGCCTCACCGGGCGCAGCAACAGATGTGAAGCAATACTAGCTTTTTTCCAGCATTTTTTGTTGAGCTTGCCATTATCAAAAAATCTGCGACTCATACTGACGCACCCCATATTCAGACTGCGCAGGTGAAGCGGTTCAAAGTTTTCGCCAATAATGAGTTCGGTACTTCCGCCACCAATATCCATAACAAATCGTTTACCATCTTCGGCAACGAGAGAATGAGAGACGCCCAGATATACAAGACGAGCCTCTTCTTTACCTGCAATGACAGAGATTGGATGGCCTAAGATATCACTGGCTGTCTGTAAAAAAAGTCGGGAATTTTTTGCCTGACGCAGGGTTCTGGTGCCAACAGCCGCCACACTTCCCTTAGGGAAGTCAGTAACTCGTTCCCGGAAGCGTTCAAGGCAGGAGAGGGCACGTACCCGGGATTCTTCTGAGAGATTGCCATCCTCATCCAGGCCCGCTCCCAGTCGTACCATTTCCTTGAGATTGTCGAGAATCTGGATATGATCGTCTTCGATGCGGGCAATAACCATATGAAAACTATTGGAACCCAGGTCGATGGCAGCCAGATGTTTCAGTGTTTGCTGTTGTTTTTGCATTGCCTATCTGTGACGGTTTAATTCAGTTTCAATGGTGTCATTGAAGCAGGAAAAGAATACTTGTAACGGGGTATCCGTTGCCTGGAGAAAATTCTTTGTCTCCGCCATGGCGATTGCACAGGCCTGATCGGGTGGATAGCCATAGACACCATAGCTGATTGCTGGAAAAGCTATGGAGGTCAGGTTGTTGGTCCTTGCAAGATGCAGGCATTCACGATAGCAGGAGGCCAGTAACCCGGCTTCACCGTATTGTCCTCCCTGCCAGACCGGACCAACCGTATGGATGATATGGCGCGCAGGGAGCTTGTAGCCTTTGGTGATTCTCGCATGACCCGTGGGGAAACCGCCAATTGTTTCACATTCTTTCAGGAGATCCGGGCCTGCAGCCAGATGGATAGCACCATCAACGCCACCACCTCCAAGCAGTGAGTTATTGGCAGCATTGACAATGGCATCCACGTCAAGGCGTGTAATGTCGCCACGAATGATCTGAATTTCGCTCATTTGTTTTCCAGTCGGGCCATTTCTTTTTCCAGAATTGTACCAAGGAAGAAGGCAAGATCACCAACAAGTTGCACACAATCTTTTCTGGTGGAATCTGGATTGTTGTAATAGTTTTTTACGGCATCCCGGTCAGACCAGTTAATTCTTGCGATATCACGGCAATTCCGTCCGCCATAGGGTTCTGTTAAGGTATCAAATTCTCTGATGAGCTTGTTGCTCACGCCCCACATTCGAGGATTCTCTTTTTCTTCGAGGCTCCCCCTGCTGTGAAGAGACGATACTGCCGCTACTGCACCGAGCAATGTACCGCAGACAGCACCGGAACTGGCAATTCCACCACCAAATGCGCCAGCGGATGCAATAATATTTTTATCGTACTTGTTGATCTTTTCCAGGCCCACGGCCAGAATCGCCTGGCTTCAATGAAAGCGTTTTTTGAAAAGCTCCATTGCCTTTTTTCGCATATCTTCCGGAGTCATGATTTACACCAATGGTTAAATTTGTATTCACTTAAATAACATAAATAGATAGGGTAAAGAATACTCTGTTTTATGAGAAAAGTCAGGTGGCACTTTTTGTATTAAACGGTTGTGCTGTAAAAAAAGGAAAAAGGAGTGAGTAAATGGCTAAGCCTCAGGATATGTATCAATGCCAGACTGTTGACTGTGGATATGTGTATGATCCAGACAGAGGTGACAAGAGGAGAAAACTTTCTCCAGGAACGTCCTTTAGTGATCTTCCTGATGACTGGCATTGTCCGAGTTGTGGGGCGGGGAAGAAGATGTTTCGTCCTCTTGCTGGACCGGGGAGTGTTGCAGCGGAACAGAGCTGAGACAGTTTAGTCAACATGGAGCTTATTGATACCCATAGTCATATTGACCTGCCAGTGTTTCAGGATGATTTTCAGAAAGTTCTCGATCATGCCCGGCAGGCAGGAGTGGTGGCTCAGGTTCTTCCCGGTGTTACGCGTGCTGGATGGTCCAGGATTCTGCAATTATCAGAGACAAAAGAGGACCTCTTTCCGGCCATAGGTCTGCATCCCATGTACCTCTCTCATCATGGAAAGGGTGATTTGCAAGAATTGCAGCAGCAGGTGCTTGGTGGTAATCTCGTGGCCATCGGTGAAATCGGCCTTGATTATTTTGTCAAAGATGCCAACCGATCAGCGCAGCAGGAACTCTTTGAGGCGCAACTTGGCATCGCCTCAAAAGCTACTTTGCCAGTGCTACTTCATGTTCGCAAGGCTCATGATCAGGTGCAGGCAACATTGCGCAGATTGCACTTCGAGGAAGGCGGAATCGTTCATGCCTTCAGTGGCAGTCTCCAGCAGGCTGAACAGTATATAAAACTTGGTTTTCTGATCAGTGTCTGTGGCACGATCACCTATGACCGTGCCACGAAAATCCGTTCAGTGGCCACGGCACTTCCTCTGAGTTCATTGGTCCTGGAGACGGATTCCCCCGATATCTCTCCCGTGTCACATCATGGAGAACGCAACAGTCCAGAATACCTTTCTGAGATTGCTCTGTCTCTTGCTCGGTTGCGTGGCCTGTCCGGGCGTCGCATTGCTGAAGTGACTTCAAACAATGCTCGTATGATACTTGCTTTGTAGGAGGCACTTGTCGTCTTCACGGTTTCAGGAGCTGTTGTTTTTTATCATAAATATTTATGATAGCTTCTTTCAGCCTTATTGCGCTGGTTTGTCTAATCATTTAGTGACAAGACAAGCTATTTTGTGTAATAATTTTTGTTTTGTGAAGGATCAGTCGTTTTTTTTTACTAACATCCCTGAATTCCAGGGAAAGGAGAACAATATGAAACGTTTGAAGTTTGTTTCGCTGCTTTTGATCATGCTGCTCACAGCAAGTACAGCAGGAGCTAAAACGCTGAAGCTGGCCATGGATGCCGATCCGATTTCTCTTGACCCACAGGTTCAGCTTTCCGGTGGAATGCTTCAGTATTCCCATATGGTTTTCGATCCTCTTGTCCGTTGGACTCAGGATATGAAGTTTGAAGCACGTCTTGCCGAAAAATGGGAACGTCTTGATGAAAACACCATGCGATTTCATCTCCGTAAGGGCGTGAAATTCCATAGCGGTAATCCATTCACTGCAAAAGATGTGGTCTGGACCGTTGAGCGTTTGAAAAAGAGCCAGGATTTTAAAGGACTGTTCGAACCATTTACCGGAGCAGTTGCTGTTGATGACTATACCGTGGATGTGAAGACTGCCAAGCCCTACGCTCTGTTGCTGAATATGGCAACCTATATTTTTGCTATGGATTCAGTGTTCTATACAGGAACGGACGAGGCCGGTAAGTCAAAAGATGCCATCGTGAAGACCGGGGATTCTTTTGCTCTGAATCATGAGTCGGGAACCGGACCTTTTACCGTTGCGGAACGTGAGCAGGGTGTAAAAGTTGTTTTTAAACGTTTTGCGGGATACTGGGACACCAAGTCTCCCGGAAATGTGAGTGAAGTTGTTCTCACTCCCATTAAGAAAGACCCCACCCGTGTGGCCGCTCTTCTTTCCGGTGATGTGGATTTTATCATGCCTGTATCACCTCAGGATTTCAAGATGGTTGAGAAATCAAAAAATGCCAAGCTTGTTACCATGTCCGGTGGACGTATCATCACCTTTCAGCTCAATCAGGACAGACGTCCAGAATTTAAAGATGTTCGCGTTCGCCAGGCCATTGCCTATGCTGTAAACAATGCGGGAATCGTCCAGAAAATCATGAAAGGCACTGCCACCACCGCTGGTCAGCAGGGCCCTAAGGGCTATGTTGGATACAAGGAAAACCTGGTTCCACGTTACGATATCGCGAAGGCCAAAGAGTTGTTGAAAGAAGCCGGATATGAAAAGGGTTTCGAAGTCTCCATGCTGGCGCCCAATAATCGCTATGTAAGTGATGAGAAAATTGCTGAAGCTGTTGCGGGAATGCTTTCTAAAATTGGTATAAAAGTAAATCTCAAGACCATACCTAAGGCTCAGTACTGGCCCGAATTTGATAACCGTGCTGCGGATATCATGATGATTGGCTGGCATTCAGACACCGAGGATTCCGGAAACTTTTCTGAATTCCTGACCATGTGTCCTGATAAAGAGACCGGTTATGGCCAGTATAACTCTGGAAATTATTGTAATAAGAAAGTCGATGAGCTGGTACTTGGTGCTCAGGTAGAGACTGATCTTGCCAAACGTGGTGTTATGCTTCAGGAAGTTGAGCAGATTCTTTATGATGAGGCTGCTTTTATTCCACTGCACTGGCAGCATCTTTCCTGGGCTGCCAAAAATAACGTGAAGCTTGAAGCCATCGTTAATGCCCAGAATTTCCCTTACTTTGGTGATCTTGTTGTAGAGTAAGTGGAAGCGTAAAGAGTAGTATTGGAAGGACCATGGACAACTCAGTATCCGTGGTCCTTTTTTTTGTGTTGATAATACCTGTTTGATGTTGAGTCTGCCTCTGGTATGTTGCTATATCCGTGTTTCAAA
The DNA here is from genome assembly GCA_964538055.1 of uncultured Desulfocapsa sp. Lineage (GTDB taxonomy): Bacteria > Desulfobacterota > Desulfobulbia > Desulfobulbales > Desulfocapsaceae > Desulfocapsa. The sequence continues at coordinate 5,819 of CAZIDU010000124.1, forward strand.
CGACAAATCGTATCAGCGTATACGAAACATTGGAACAGGGGTTTTAGCCCCTGCATAAATAAAGCAAATCGAAGTCTCACTTTGTTCGCTGTCTGCAGGGGGCAAAAAAACCTGTTCCAGCGCGGTTTGTGGTTAGCTGAGAGAGTATGGCAGGATTAGAGGCAATTATCCTTCAGCCTTTAGCCTAAACACCTTTTGCCTATTAAGGTATTAAATGTTCGCATTTGTAGTCCGCAGAATAATTCAGGCCACCGTGGTTATGCTGGTTATAGGCTTTATCGGTTTTGCGGTAAAACATCAGCTCGGTGACCCGGTCCGCGATCTGGTCGGGATTTCCGTTTCCGTCGAAGAACGTGAAGCCCTGCGTAAGGAACTGGGGCTTACCGATCCTTTTCTTGTGCAGTATGGACGTTTCCTGAAGAACGCCATGCATGGTGATCTTGGCCATTCCTTCTTTTTTAAGCGTCCGGCTCTTGATGTGATTTTTACGAAGGCTCCGGCTACCATCGAACTGGTTTTTGCAGCTAGCCTTATCATTCTTCTGGTTTCCGTTCCCGTCGGGCTCTATTCTGCAATTTATCCCAAGCGTTTTTTCTCACAATTTGCCATGGGGGCATCCATTGTTGGTGTTTCTATTCCTGTGTTTCTAACGGCCATTGTCCTTATCTATATTTTTTCCGTGCAGTTGCAGTGGCTTCCTTCTTTTGGGCGCGGAGAGACGGTGAATGTCATGGGGTGGGAGAGTGGTTTGTTGACCATTGATGGTCTGAAACATCTGGTGCTGCCATCCATTGCTCTCTCCTCTATTATGCTGCCTCTCTTTATTCGTTTGATTCGTTCCGAGATGATGGAAGTTCTGGAGACGGAATATATCAAATATGCCTGGGCCAAGGGGTTGTCAAGAAAGCGAGTCTGGCTGGTACACGCCTTCAAAAACACCCTTCTTCCTGTGATTACCGTGGGCGGGGTGCAGCTTGGAATCCTTATCGCTTTTACCATTCTCACTGAAACGGTGTTTCAGTGGCAGGGTATGGGGTTTATGTTTCTTGAAGCCGTGGAACGTTCCGACACTGCTCTACTTGTGGCCTATCTGGTTGTGGTTGGCGCTCTTTTTGTGGTCGTAAATACTGTGGTTGATATTATTTACGGACTTATTAATCCAACAGTAACCATAGCCTCACGCTGATGCAGACACGACGACAGAAATTTAAGAAATCCTACCTTCTCTACAGCTTTAAGCGTGATAAGGTCGCCATGGTCAGTTTTTCGATCCTGGCTCTTCTTTTGCTCGCAGCGCTGTTTGCACCTTTGCTTGCCCCTTACAACCCCTATGATCCAACTGTCATAGATATTATGGATTCGGAACTGCCGCCGTCATGGATGGAAGAAGGGGAGCCCCGCTTCTTCCTGGGCACTGACATCCAGGGCAGGGATCTGGTTTCCACAATGCTCTACGGTCTACGCATATCGGTGCTTATTGGTATCGGGGCCGTTATTCTTCAGGCAGTCATCGGGATTAGTGTTGGGCTGACCGCAGGATATCTGGGTGGCAAGATAGATGCTGTACTGATGCGGATTGCCGATGTCCAGCTCTCTTTTTCCACTCTGATGGTGGCAATTATTGTGAGTGCCATTGTGCAGCTTTCTTTTGGAGTTGGGCGTTATGAACAGCTTGCAGTCCCCATTCTGATAGTTATCATCGGTATTGCCGAATGGCCCCAATATGCCAGGACAGTGCGTGCCTCTGTTCTTGGTGAAAAAAATAAGGAATATGTGGAGGCAGCAAGAGTTGTCGGGCTTGATTCGAGACGTATAATGTTTTCTCACATTCTGCCCAATACTCTTTCCCCGGTACTTGTTATCTCCACGGTCCAGGTTGCAAACGCTGTGATGAGTGAAGCGGCGCTTTCTTTTCTTGGGCTTGGGATGCCGGTTTCAAAACCCTCCATCGGATCTCTTATTGATGCAGGGTTTGAGTATATTTTTTCCGGTGCCTGGTGGATTACCTTCTTTCCTGCTGTTTTACTTATTGTCTTTATTCTGGTGATCAATCTCCTTGGCGACTGGTTGCGTGATGTCCTTAATCCCAAACTCTATAAGGGCTGATTATGTCACTGCTGGAAGTGAAAAATCTTGAGGTCAGCTTTGCCTTGCGGCATGGTGATCTGGTTGCCCTGAACGACGTCTCCTTTACCCTCGACAAACGGGAACGTCTGGGGGTCGTGGGGGAGTCAGGGGCCGGCAAATCCGTGACCGGCTTTGCTGTTATTAATCTGATTTCCAAGCCGGGCAGGATCAGTAAAGGAGAGATTCTCTTTGATGGGCAGCGTCTTGATCAGTTATCTGAAAAAGAGATGCGTGAAATCCGGGGGAATCGTATTTCCATGATCTTCCAGGATCCAATGATGACCTTGAATCCGGTACTGACCATAGGGACCCAGATGGTGGAAACCCTGAAGGCGCATCGTAAAATCAGTACTCAAGAGGCCCGGGAAATTGCCATCAGCAAGCTTGAGCTTGTTCATATTCCTTCCCCGGAACGCAGACTGACACAATATCCACACGAATTCTCAGGGGGCATGCGGCAGCGTATTATTATAGCCATTGCCCTTATCACCGAGCCTGCCATCATCATAGCCGACGAACCAACCACGGCACTTGATGTGACCATTCAGGCTGAAATAATGGATCTTCTCACTGAACTGTGCAACTCACAGGATATGGGGCTTATGCTGATCACCCATGATCTTGGTGTTGTCGCCGAGGTGACCGAACGGGTTCTGGTGATGTATGCCGGGAAGATTATAGAAAATGCAAAAACTGCCGACCTTGTCGCAAATCCCATGCATCCTTACACAAAAGGCTTGATGAATGCTCTGCCTGGACATGGTACCTGCGATAGGGACAATCGCTTGCAGCAGATTCCCGGATCCATGCCAAACCTCACCGAGATAGCACCGGGGTGTTCCTTTCATCCACGGTGTGATTTTTGTCAGGATATCTGCAAAGAGACTGCTCCTGAGTTACGAAAAATTGCGGGCAGTGGTGATAGGCTGGTGAGCTGCCATTTTCCGGTCGGGGAGCAGGTGCAATGAATGGTCCCATTGTAGAAATTGACAACCTGGTCAAGTATTTTGATATTTCCGGAGGATTTCTTGAGCAGCTCCAGTTTAAATCTGGGAAAATCCAGCTGCACAAGACAGAGGTAAAGGCTGTTAACGGTGTGAGTCTTGAGATTGCTCAGGGGGAAACCCTGGCGGTGGTTGGTGAATCCGGTTGTGGAAAATCCACTCTGGCCCGTACCGTGATGGGACTGTATCCACCAACATCTGGCAGTGTCGTTTATAGAGGTGAGCGGATAGATACGCTGAGTGCCAGGCAGATGCTGCCCTATCGGCAGCGAATGCAGATGATTTTTCAAGATCCTTATGCATCCTTAAATCCCAGAAAAAGTGTCCGGCAAACTCTTGAAGAGCCTCTGCGGTTCCATCGTAAAAAAATAACAGCCGTGGAAGTCGATGAACGCCTGTCGGAAGTGATGGAACAGGTGGGTGTTAATCCGGCCTGGCGTCATCGTTTTCCCCATGAATTCTCAGGAGGACAGCGACAGCGTATTGCCATAGCACGAGCCCTTGTAATTGATCCGGAATTTATTGTGGCCGATGAACCGGTTTCGGCGCTCGATGTCTCCATTCAGGCACAGATCCTCAACCTTCTTATGGATGCCCAGGATCAACGCGGTTTGACCTATCTTTTTATCACCCACGACCTCTCTGTGGTGCGCCATGTCGCCACCCGTGTTGCCGTGATGTATCTTGGTACTCTTTGCGAACTGGCAAGCACAGGGGGATTGTATGCCACACCATATCACCCCTACACCAGAGCATTGCTTTCAGCTATTCCACGAGTGGATGGGAAAAAGCGAAAACATATTAAATTACCTGGTGAAATTCCTACTCCAATAAATCTTCCCTCTGGCTGTGTCTTCCATGGTCGCTGTATTCACGCAGATGATCGTTGTAAACGTGAAATCCCGCAACTCCTGTCTGTCTCTGATTCTTCAGGTACTCGTGTTGCTTGTCATGGCATTGCAGAAGGTCGTATTTAATTCGGATACCGTTGCTTTGCAGTGACCAGCAATTGTAAAGGGGGCAACCTGTTAGGATCGTATTGCCCGAACTTTTCCTGTTTGCTTTGGGATGTAACGACGCTCAGGGTCACAGTTGTCATCAAGTTCCCAGGTACCAACTCTTCCCTCAAGGTCTGCCTCGTCTGACCAGTATGTTCCCTCAGCGTCCAACTCACAATTACCATTCTCGTGCAGATCAAAAATCATATACAGCTCATAGAGTTCTGTGACACTCGGGAGGCGCCAATCGACAAAGCCACCATCTTGCAAGGCTGCAGTATATTTTGTTGCTGCATCAAGTGATTTAATTGTTTTGCTTCTTCCCACCTGCCACATCTTCCCCGAGCGAGTGTCCAGACAGACCCCGTTGCCCTGTGCTACAAGTCTGGCATTTGACAATGATGAGAGCTCATTTTTTTGTTCAGACTGGCCTGCACATCCTCCCAGCAGTAATGCAACAAGCAGAAACAGTGCAAATATTGTCAGTAAGATGTTTTTCTCAGTCTGGACTTTACAATAGTTCTTTTTCATTCGTTTCCTCCATGGGATCCTTGAGTTGTACCGAACAATCGGTACATTGTGTAAGCAGAAAAATATCAGCGTTGCAATAAGAGTAATGTACGTATGACAAAAATACAGTCTTCGAGACTTTTACTGGTGGTGTAGACTTTGGACAGCATGATTCCTCCTTCCAGAATAGCCACCACAGATGTAGCTAGAGCATCTGGAGAAATAGGGGGTAGGGGGAGGTCGTATTTGGCAGCCTGCAGTAGTTCCTGCTCAATCAGCTCGGTCCAGTGTGAAAAAACCTCTTGGATAACCTCACTGAAACTGGAATTGGAACCTGCCATCTCCAAGGCAGTATTTCCGAACAGACAGCCACCGACAAAGTTCGTCTGCTGCATCATCGCCAAAATGGTATTGCAGGAGTTTAAAATCTTGAGCATAGGGTTATCACCCGATAAAGAGTCCTCAAGAATAGTAAAAAACTCTTCCTTGGCATCAACGAGCACAGCCAAACCGAGTGCCTCTTTGCTTGGGAAATGGTAATATAGATTACCTTTTTTTACATCCGTTGCAGCAATAACCTGGCTGATACTGGTATTCTGAAACCCTTGGACAGTAAAGAGGTTACGACTTTTTTTGAGAATATGGCTATAGGTTTCCTGTCCTTTGCTTTGCATCAATCCCTCCATCTAAACTGACTGTTTGGTACAATATGAAACTATTTAACTAAAAAGTCAATGCTTTAAACAAAACAGAGTGACTGGGGACAGGCTCGGGACAGCCCCGATTCCTCTCCAAAAAAGCATCGAACATAAAAAAACTCCAGTATATCCAGGTAACTATTGGATATACTGGAGAAGAGACAATCAGGAAATCTGATCGTGGTTAGATTAATTACTTGGTAACCGCTGCTGTTTTTGGAGCCTTGTTTACATATTTAAAGAAGGCTGGGAAGGCAACAAAGAAAGCAACACAGATCAGATATTCGATACCCTTGATATGTGTGTAGTAATCAACCAGAGTATGGAGGGGCTTAACCATCCCGATTGCGACCATATACTGTCCTGCCAGTTCACTCACCGACCAACCAACACTTGAAAGAGCGCTGGTAAGTGCTGCACCAACCCAGAGACACATCATTGAGCCAGCTGCTAATATTATTCTTGATCCTGTTTTTGAAGTATTTTCTTTCATGGTAGTATCCTTTTAGTTTTCTGGATGATTGTTTTTTTCTTAAAGCTAATAGCCGATGACCGCAGTGATGTATCCTTGGACAAGATTGAGAGGTTCCATGGAGAGCATTGCACTTGCAAGACACGCAGTTCCCCAGATACCAACGAGAGCTGCCATGGTCATTCCTAAGCCGAGAGCAAATTTAGAAGTTTCGTATCCAGCTTCAATTTGAGTGTTGGTGGTTGTCTGTGTCTTTGTAGTCATGGTGTCCTCCATATAGGATTGATTTTATAATTTATTTTGTTTTCTTACTTTCTGTATTGCATCAATAGTGCCAGTTTGAGTATTTCTCGTGAAAAAAAATAAAGCAACTTCTCTTCTGTAAATTCGACTATTCCTTTCGGGATTATCAGCTCC
>CAZIDU010000125.1:0-11924 GCA_964538055.1 uncultured Desulfocapsa sp.
AACGGTTCAGATTGTGGTTCGCTGCGCTCTCACAATCTAACCTTATTCGTTATGCCACAATTTCATTTACAGGCAATATTTGTTTGCCGTGGCGGATTGTAAGAATAGAAACACATTCTCTTTCTATTCGATAGATTATACGATAGTTTCCTAGGATTATTTCCCGTATCTCTTTTCTGCTAATTTCCGGAACAATACGACCAAGCTCTGGAGATGATTTAAGCACACCAACTTTATTGAAAACCGTATCTATCCAGCTTTGAGCTGCTGTTGGGTTATCCAAAGAAATGTAATCAGCAATTTCTGTTGCCCTGTCAATTGCCAATGGAGACCAAACTATTTTCATTTGGAAACTCTCTTTAAAATCATTTCCCTTGCATCTTCATGGGATACACCTTCACCACTTTCTATCTGGCTGATGGAAGTTTGGATATCCTGTAATAATTCAAGCTTTTCTTGCATAGCTTCATACTCACCAACGTCGAGAAGCACCGCAGCACCTTTGCCATGTTGTGTAATTATGAGAGGCCGTTTCGTATCGTGAACTTGTTTGAGGAAGGAGGCAATTCCGGTTCTGAACTCTGACATTGATCTTATGTCCTGATCGACTCTTAATCTTTGCATGTAGGCACCTTTTGTATGTGTTTTAGTACATTATACCGTACTTTTAATGGTGCGTCCAATATTTGTTTCTTGCAAGCATAACGCGATGATCACCGGTTTATCCGGTGCATTATTTTGTGTACGCCCGGCATGGGCGTGAACTAATGGGGTTAAAGTCCCCTGTAACTGTTCCATGTAACGTTGTGAAACGTAACATAAATTACTAGCCGATGGCAAGGGCGTTACCGTGAGGTGGGGTCTGAAGGAAGCCTAAGTGCAAAGATATGAGGCGACGAACAGAAATATCATATAAGGCCGAGTCTCTGGGTAAGTCAGCACAACATGATTAAGCCCAGGAACAGGAGATACGGTAAATGATACGTTTGCATATCGGAAGTTTACGTCATTATCCGGGGAGATCTGTATTCCATGCAGTATTAATCATTTCCAGTGAAATCACCGGTGGGGTTCCGGTATACAAACATCCTGGCACAGTCAGGGAATGTCCCGCCCTATCTGTGAGATACGAAACGAAGAAGGCAGACAGGAAATGAGGCTATACGGCGCCACGCTGAGCAATTGGCATGGTGAGAATACAGAAGTCAGCAGAGGCCATAGTAGCCAAATGCCAAGGGTAATGCCTTGGACAGGGTGAAGGGCTGAACATTAAGGAGAGTAAAGGTAGTTGATGGCCCTGGATATGCATTGAATCCGAATGGAGGAGCAGTGTCCAGGCGTTAATTGACAGAACCAGCTCAAGTCTTTACGTCCGGTTACAACCTGACAACCTTAATGAAACGCCCCGTGCGGAGCCGCATGCGGGGTGTTGTGGGGGCTGGGGGCTAGATACCCCCGGCTACCCGATTATTAAAAATGCAAATAATTTTAACTCTTTCAACAAGAGTCATAAGCGAACTTGACCCTTTATTTCCCCTGCGGGCATATCTTGGGATGGCAAAATATAAAGTTAGACAACATCACTTTTGTCGATCAACTAAGGGAAGTGCCTCTTTCGTTGTTGTTAAAATCTAGCATCCTATTGTTGAAAACACATACTGTTCGTTAACCACCATCTGTAATGTTTGTCGAATGATCTTCAGAGTTTATATTTACTCGGCTGTTAGGCCCAGAGAAATTGATAGTATTGTTCTGTTGGACAAATAAGGATCCATTTTGCTGCAAGTTGAAGGCTAGCAGTTCATCACTTGTGTATTTGTCCACGAGTACTTTGTGTAGGTTCTGTGCCTGTCCTCCTATTGCTGTATTATTGAACCGTACTGAACTTAATAGGGCTTCCGTATCTTTTGTAGTCCAGGATCCACAACTAATTCTTGTACCAACACGGAAAAATGTTCCAAGCAATGCCGAAATTCCGTCTACTACATTAATAAAATGATCTCGCACTGCCTGTGGGGTTTTGCTCGTATCTTCAGTAAGTGCGATGTATTGTTCTCCTTTAGGAATGGTAGCAAGCAGGCTCCATAATTCTTGTTCAGTTTTTGCCAATCTTTTTAAAAAGTCATCTTCTGAAATATTTTCATCTGTGAAATAGAAAAAACTAACTTTATTCTTGTCGCGCTCTACTACTTCAAAACCAAGGTTGACTGCGTTACTTGCAGTAAAATAGTTGGTAAATGTCTGACAGAGCTCAAGGATGAGGGGTGCATTTCCCTGGCTGATTTCTATAGTTCTGATTTCCGTCTGAAAACGATATTTTATACATCCCGACCCTATCTCGACATTGCCAGATTTGATGTATTTCGCTAGGCGTTCTTGTGATTGTGAGGTTAGATTTTTGTAGTTGACGTTTTCAAATTGAATGAGCCCTTTAGGGGCATTTTTAAAGCTGATTTGAACATCGTGATTAAAAAGTTTGGACAATGGATCTAAACTGTTGAACCTGAGGACGGCTTCACCTAACACTTCAATTCGGTTGAACTCTACAGCAACTCCCCGGTATCTAGCCGAAGAGCTGGCAGTACCAAACAAAGCATCGGTAAACTCGGTCATAGATGCGAATGAAACATCAGCAAAAACTATCTGGTTATGAAACTCAGCATTCTTGAAATCGGTGACGTTTTCGAACTGAACATTATGAAAACCCATCGAACACTCTTTTCCATCAGGGTTAAATATAATGCCTGAGAAATCAGTTATTCCCTCAAACTGACAATCTTCAAATTTAACCACATATCCCGCTGTATTACCGGTGAAATTGCCATTCTCGAAAAGGGCATAGGTTAGAAACTCAACATTGGAAAACCGGACTTTTCGTTGGAATATGGTGTTGCTGAATGTTGAGCCTTGAAAAGATACATTTCTGAAAGATATGTCATGGTAAAAAGCGGCGTTATCAAAACGGACCCCATTCTTAAAGTTTGTATCCTTAATATCAATGGCATCGTGAAAGACAGCACTAATAAAATACGCCTGCTGTTTGCAGACTGAGTCAGCTATATTGAAAACGTGTTGCGGAGCTGATGGACTCGAACCTCGAGTATCGCCAACGAATTGAAATTCAGCGAAATCGTAATCTCTTATCATTTCATCTGCTTCCAAAATTTCCAGAAGCTTCTGGAAGTGCATCTTGAAATCATTCGCCCGTTTCCACTCAAGATCTTTGCTGTGGAAAATACAACTTCCATCTCCATCAATCGGCAATAAAGGAGCACGACCATCTGCGGATCCGCGAGGAAGAGCTGAATTTAAATTTTCATAAATGGCAGGATAGGGGCACTTTGTTCCCATACTCTTAGGGAGGCGTTTATAGTTGGCTGTATACCTGTGGTTACACATTGGTATTTCTTCTCCTGATTTAAATGAAAAAGCAGACTGAGTGAATATCCCATGCTATGCAGACCTCAAAGCTACCCCGCAAGGCAAGATAATATGAATGACCCAATAGCGGCAACACTTCCAACACTAGGCAAACTTTCTATCAGGGCACTAAGAACAGCCCTACTTGGCGATACCGCTTGTAGTTGTGCTTCAAGGTAGTCAACAACTTCTAGTGCTTCTTTTTGTTGTGCAGGTTCTTTGACCAAAGTTTGGAGTTCTTTTCGAAGCTTCAATAATGAATCTGTGATATCCGGGTTGTTGTTGACAATATTTGTGGATCTGTCTGTTGAGTCTTTGTTAACCCGAGCATTATAACCATTGATGTTGTACGTGGTGTTTTTAGTCATGTTTTCAACCTCAATTAATTATCAATCATGTGTTGTTTTATCTCATAACGTGACGGATGTTGAGCTGCGTGTATCGCAGATTTTGAAGCGAGCTCTGCTTGTTTAACGTTGAGTTAAACTGCGAGCCTTAGCGAGTCCGAGCGAAACGCAGTGTAGCGGTGTTGAACGCCTGGATAGTTTATTGTTACCTTATTATTTCAATTACTTACCTATCCTAATAGACTTGCCAATGCTGGCAATATTGGGGTCAAAACAGTTATATGATTAGAGGCAATAGCCATAAAATCTTGGTATTTTCCTATATAATTATCTGTACCGGCTGCTGCTTGTAACTCCTTCGATTGAGCTAGCAGAGTCTCCCTTTCATTATCATCAGCTATGTTTTTACTAATAAGTGATCTTAGTTCATCGAAAATTTCATTGGATGAACTTGAAAAGTTTACCGAATTATCACTGCTGTTAACATTTACACGAGCATTGGGCCCGCTAACATTATATATAATATTATTATTTGTAGGGGTTGGAATATTTTCTGTGACTGGTGCTTTTTGTACATGAGCTTCAAAATATATAAATTCACCAGATGTTATATGATCTTCAACATCATGGACATGCCACACTGTGTTAGACCCCTTTTGTTGTAAAACATCTCCTGGTGAAATATCGAGCGCTTTGTCAAATTGAAACATAACATGAGACGGATCATTCTCTTTTGAGTTTTTTAACCCTTTTACTTCACTTGTGACTTGCTCAGATGTTTCATAGTCTTTATGTATTAAAATTGGACCTCCCATTCGACTCATAATGGTGTTGAAGCCTTTTTTTAACATTTTCCCTGCATTCATAATGAATCCTTTATGTAAGAACTTATGGATTTAATTTATTTCAAAAACTAACGTCCATTATCACTTGCCCGCCGTGGCTCGAAGAACGGACATCCAATTAACCTGGAACAGTAAATCGAAGCCCAGAAGACGGCGCTGCTCGCGGGTCAAGTGCATAAATTTGTGTACGCCCGGCATGGGCGTGAACTCATGGGGTTCAAGTCCCCTGTAAGTGTTCCATGTAACGTTGTGAAACGTAACATAAATTACTAGCCGATGGCAAGGGCGTTACCGTGAGGTGGGGTCTGAAGGAAGCCTAAGTGCAAAGATATGAGGCGACGAACAGAAATATCATATAAGGCCGAGTCTCTGGGTAAGTCAGCACAACATGATTAAGCCCAAGGAACAGGAGATACGGTAAATGATACGTTCGGAGTCTCGTTCCTCGCTTACCTGCATATCGGAAGTTCACGTTTTTATCCGGGGAGATCTGTATTCCATGCAGTATGAAATCATTTTCAGTGAAACCACCGGTGGGGTTCCGGTACACAAGCATCCTGGCACAGACAAGGAAAGTCCTGCCTTGTCTGTGAGATACGAAATAAAGAAGGCAGACAGGAAATGAGGAAATACGGCGCCACGCTGAGCAATTGGAATGGTGTGAATACAGAAGTCAGCAGAAGCCATAGTAGCCAAACGCCAGGGGTAATGCCTTGGACAGGGTGAAGGGCTGAACATTAAGGAGAGTGAAGGTAGTTGATGGCTCTGGACATACGTTGAATCCGAATGGATGAGTAGCGTCCAGGCGTTAATCGACAGAACCAGCTCAAGTCTTTACGTCCGGTTACGACCCGACAACCTTAATGAAACGCCCCGTGCGGAGCCGCATGCGGGGTGTTGTGGGGGCTGGGGGAGAAAACCCCCCGGCTACCCGATTGAAATTAAGTATTGTGTCCCCTGAATTCTAAGTATTGTGTCCCCTGAATTCTTTGGTTTATCCGGTGCATTATTTTGTTATTTAAAATTGTTCTAAAGTCAAAAGGCCGACCACTTGCTGCCCCCTTGCCATATTATATAAAGCCTCAGAATTTGGTTGTTGGACCAACAACACTTTCATTGAATGTTTGAGTTAGACATGTTGATCAGTTGGGAATAGCGAGTATATCCCGTTCCTGAAGTCACATTCTCCAGCCTGAGAATGGTCAGCCCTGTATAGGAAGCCAATTTGAAGGCGTTCTCGATCTGATCCCATCCATAGTCGGTCTCCACACCTCCCGACAGGGCGTTTTCACCTTTAATGGCTACTCCCTGACTGTCCGCTGCCGCTGCTACCCAGAAAACCAAATCTTTGGCAAGGGAATAGGCCGGCGATGTATTGTCCTTGCCCATTTCCAGGCATGTGAAATGGAGATTGACATTGCGGCTGTTACCCGTAAAAGTGCTGATGATGTTTTTGTATCCGTGGCCCGTCGACGAGCTGGTGTAGTCAACGCTGCTCTGAATAAGCCCAGCCGTTATTTCAGCGAGACGGGGATGGTCAGGATCCCCCATCATCCAGTGAACGCCGGGGATTTTCATTCCCAGATTGATGGATGAGAAATCACCGGTGAAGGCCGATTCGGCGGCTTCAATAAGTCTTTTCCCGTGATCGGACAGGGACTGATTGTACCAGTCAATAAGGTCTTTCCCGTATTGCATGTCTTCGTAATCGTTGTTGTTGAAGAAAGAATCGGGATCGTCGGGAGGATTTAACTGGTCTATGGAAGTCAGAGATGTGCCCCAGGCCCTGTTTATGCCAGTGAGCGAACCGTATTTATCAAGCATATCAGTTCGGAAGTCCTCGATTGCTAGATCTCCGTAGCACTGAAGCGTCCCCCGGTTGGGGTAGTTCCCCCAGTCATGGGAATTGTACGACGGATAACGCAGTTCTCCCGAGGTACCGCTGCTTATGTTCACTTCATCGATATAATCGGTCAGATAGCCGTAACGGTCTTCGAAAGCGTTCATGAATTCGATATACTGGTCCATGACATAATCGTCGGCCCAGAGGGATACATATTCGGAAGAATATTGGCCTGTTTCGCTGCGGTATTTCAGCTCGTCCGCTGATACGCCGGAAAAAGCAGTCCATATCCAGGAAGGCAGGTAGTTGGTGTAATCGTCGCCGACATTTCCACCGCACTGGTGGAAAGACATTATGGGAATGATATCCAGTCCGGCATCGCGTATGGCTCCGAAAATCTCATCGTAATAGCTCCAGTCAAAATCCTGATCCCCGTCGGCTTCCACATCACCCCACCAGACATCTACGCTTATCGCCCCTATGCCCATGGAGGTCGCAGTGGTCAAGTCGGATTTGAACGAAGTCCAGTCTGTTACGTGAAGTGGCGCCATGGCGGTGAAAGTATAGCTCCCGCCTCCGCTTTTAAATTTGCTGAGTGTTGTATAGCTTCCGTCGCTGTTTGCTCCATTGAAGAGAATGTTGTTATTGCATCCTGTAAGCAGTAGCAGAAAAGCCAGGGAAGCATATGCGAGTAAACTCAAACCGCTTTTCATATTTCCTCCAGTTTTTAACTGGTTTGATTAAAGATTGTAAACTGGTCATTGTCTCCTCAATAACTCTAAACGTCTTTCCATAGATTAAAAAATCTTTGTTCTGAAGTACCCGTAGAGGTTAACGTGGAGATAACAGGCGGCGTTCACGCCATCCGAGGGAAAGCAGTAAGCGGTTTTAAGCAATTGGTCATGATTCATTTTTCTTTTCTTTCCAAACAACCTTAAACATATCGTCTTCAGGTATTTTTCCTGGTTCAAACCAATTTTTGGGAAAAAGATGATTCACTATATCATCAAGCCAACTAACAGACATTGTGACAAATACTTTTGACCTGTAGGTGAGCGGTACACCGTCTATACAAAAGCCATTTGGTTTAACCACTAGTTTCAAAGCATATGCATTTAAGTCTGTATCTCTATAATAACATGTAATATTTGATTTTTTTTCTATGGCCCTATCGAATGAAAACAATCTCGGAGCTTTACTTTGAGTAGAATATTGTCTTGGCGTTTCTATTAAAAATTTTCCAGCGCCATCTGCTTGGCAACCTGCAAAATAGATTAACCCACCATGGTTCACCACCTTGAAGTTTGATTTGCTACTTGATTCTTGAAGTTCGAAAAGAGGCTTAACTTGACTGAATCTATCAAATTCTTTTTGACGCATACTTAATGCAAAGGCTAAAAAAGCACAAACTACAACAATTAATTTTCCAATACTAAATATTATTTCGCAGATACTTAATGTACGATTTCTTTCAAACATTTTGTACGTTCCTTTAATTTTCATAACGCATTGAAGGACCGCGCTTTGCGGTGTTGTTGTTCTGCGCTAAGGTCGTTTTTCAGCGGCCGCGGCTTTTGCGCGAATTTCAAGGCCCTACACCTTACAATTCTTTCAAACCTATTGCCTGTAACTTGGGAGCCAACACAGCTAAAGCATTCTTTGGCACACCGAGTATGAATAGTTTTTCGGCCCTGGTTACAGCAACATACCCAATGCGGCCGACCTCAGTATCCACGCCATCTAACATTGCATCGATATGAGTTTTAGATGCCATATATAAAACTGCATCCAAATTTTCACCCTTTGCCTGATGCACGGTATCAACTCGTATCGTTAACCGCTCGCTCATAGCTAATTCGGGGGCTGGTATTAATGACTCATCAACTAGCCCTTTCTTCGATAATTTATTGCCGAGATTATTTACCTTGGGGTAACCATATTTTTTTTCTATTGTATCTAGCAATGTGACAAGCCTTGTTTTTACTAACCCATGCCAAATAGTACTGCCCTTTAGATCCGCGGATGGCAAACCTTTATCAACCGATCGAACAAAAAGCCAGATATCCTGACATATATCTCGCACCTCAGGATACCGACCAGGGTTAATGATCATTGACGTTAGGTTTTCCGGCGTTTTGTCCAATAAACCAACGACGCAGCTTGCAACCAGCCTAAACGCCTTTTGAAAATCTAAGTTTGCATCCCTTTGGATTGCAGCTAAGACAAGTAGCTTTATCTTTCCTTGCCCTATGTCTTTCGACACTACCTGTAATTTTTCAATACTAGATTTACCTCTGTATAAAACAGCAGAGTTACCTGCGGATAAACCAGATTTTTTGAGTTTGTTATCAAACGACCCTACAAGCTGCCTATGATTTTGGGGTTCATAAACTGCGTAATAAGCACCATGCTCATTATTGGTAGATTCATTATCCGCTTTATCTGACCTTCCAGATATTGCATTTGCAACGTCTAATATCTCTGGAATAGAACGGTAATTAAGCGACAAATCGTAACTTTTATTTGCAGGATCTCCATTAAATGTTGTTATAAATTCGCCAGTTGCACCTGCGAATTCGTAGATAGCCTGATTAGGGTCACCAATTAGCGTAATCTTTACTCCTTGAGTAATCAGTAGCTCAAGAATATTCTGATGCAACTCACCAATATCTTGTGCTTCATCTACAATAATGTGTGGATATCGGTTAGCCAAAACTCTCAATATTTCAGGTTGCTCAGCCAAAGTAAATAATGACCAAAACTTGCCTAATTCATGAGTGTACGCGCCTACTGAACCTAAAAGTTTCGTTACTTCAAAGCCATTGTTGGTTACATATTTCCTGTCCCTGAATCGATAGATGAAATCAACGTTATCATTATCAATATTGACCATAATATCATTTATACCTGAGCCTTCAACAGAACGCTTAGTGGTAGCAGAAGGTTCGTACCAATATTTAAACTTCTTATTTTGTAAAAACGGTTCTGCCCCAGTCAATAAAAAAGGGATTCGATTACACCCCATCGTACGATATGCATGTGGCCTCAAAATATTGCTCGTTATAAAACCGTCAAAGGTATCGATGGTTACACGATTATTGATAGCGCTATTGGCACCTGAGTTTGGGCTACCAGAATAAGCCTCACGGAATGTATTCACAGCTATATTGGAGAAAGACAACAAGGCGATGTGCGACCTAGAATGATCTAGCTCTTTCCTTATTTTTATAAGCCTCTGTACAGCTGTTTTCGTTTTACCACTACCAGCACATGCCACAACGGACATGTGCTCCAAAGGAGCATCTACAATAGCTTGCTGCTGAACAGATAATTTACCCACTAAACAAATCCTTTAAACTCGCAAACATGCTTGAAAGCTTTCGCTATATACTCCGGTACTTTAAAGTCGGCACCTTCATCCTCTATGGTTTGCGCAAGCACCTGAGCATAGCGCCCTTTTTGAACATTTGCCTTACCTTTACCTCGCTCAAACATGCCGCAGAAAAGCGCTTTCGCCTTATCTTTATTATTCACTGCGACGGCAACTTCAGTCTTCAATGATTTTGCTATTTGAGGGTGCAGTTCTGCTAAGGCAGAAATCATTACTGTTCTATTTTCTTCATGCAGAGCCAAATCATATTCAAGAGTTTTTGCTCCGTGAAATATCTTTACTAACTCATCTTCTCGCTTAAGCATGCTCGCGGTATTAGCAGACACATTAACCACGTCACCCACATCAGGATAAATCGGTACATTCTTAGCGTCGTCGCCGACTCCCTCAACAACAAATGGGTCAGCATCGGTAATCGCAGAAACAGGAATCTGCAATGCCGCCTCACCAAATAAAGGCAAAAAGGAATCGAAGTTGAGCCCTTCCACACTAATCAGACTAATGGCATGTTTACGAAGATCATATTTGGCCCCTAGCTTCTTAGCCAAAATGCTGATTAACATTAACTCAGCTGCACCTTCGACAAATATGACTCTACGAGCAAAGAATAGTTCGGCACGAGTTACATCAAGATAGCGTTCTAGTTTTTGACGCTTTTTTAGATGATCTTTAGGGGTAGGATCAAACTTAATATCACGAGGGAAAAAAGCCTTAATATCATCGCCGGAATCGAATAAGCATGCGACAGAATCCAAGTTGGCGATACTGGCAAAATTAGGGGAATGACTGGTAACAAAAACCTGTACAGCGCCTTCACCTTCATCGGATTGAATTCCTTGAAGATATTCGAGAAATACAGACTGAAGCTGTGGATGAAGATGAGCCTCTGGCTCTTCCACGATAAGTCCGCGATAAGCTGCCGTGGGATCTTTGACCATTTCACTAAGCACTACGGCCATGTAGATCAGGTTATTAAACCCCAGACCATTTTGCTCAATATCAAAAGCATCTGCCTGCAATGAAAGCCTGGCTGACAAGCGATTAAAGTCTGTACCACTAATACCAAGTTCAAGTAATTGAGCCAACTGCTCACCAAGCATTGTTTCATGCCTACCCACAATTGCTGTTTGAGTAGCCGCTATTGGGGAGGTTTTTTTTAGCTTCTGATCAAACTCCTCAAGAGTAGCCTCAATCTTGTCTTTGCCCGGTTCATCACTTTCACCGAGTAAGCGTAATAGTCTGGCTAGCTGACTGTTGCGACCCGGCTTTAGTCCCTTAGATGCGTCTCTCAAAGGCTGTAAGTACACACCTCTAAGATTTTCTAGCATATCGCTATTTAAACTAATTTCTTCGTGCTCACCGCACCAACGTTTTGGACGCATTCGGCCACTTGTTGTATCGATGGGGCTGTAACTAACTGTGATGTGAGCTTCGAAGCCACCGGCATCAATAGGCACTAACGCGGGTAAGAAATCAGCCTCATCGGAAATGGACAAACCTGCAAATACAAACTGAAAAAGAATGTCGCCTGCTGGAGGAGTGCCATCCAGAGGACGATGAATATCATCTGCGCTTAGTCGAGGATAAGGCTCCTCATGTCCAGCTAATAGAGATCTCAGGGCATCCACCAGTGCGGTCTTACCAATATTATTTGCACCAACAATAATATTTAAACCTGAAGTAAACTTAAACTCTGAAGCCTTAAGCTTTCGGAAATTAGATACCGCTAGTTTTTCTAAGTACAAGGCAACATTCCTTTACAGTTGGCCAATGAAGGCTTGTTGAATTAATGAATCTGAGCGATTTAAAGAGACTCTTCTTTAACCGCTGAACAAGGACGATGGGGCATACCTCATAACGTTTGAACTCAGCGGAAAAATGAAATACGTGGCAAGGAGCTTAGAATGACCACTTGCCTTTTTGCGAGACGGAAATTACCCAAACCCCGGACCTCATTTTTTCCGCTGAAGTGATTTGTTGGACGAAGCCGCTACGCGGAAACAAAACCACATCCCAGTAAATCAAATCATCAAAATATTGTAATCTCCTATTGAAGCAACAAAACAGATAGCACACCA
>CAZIDU010000126.1:0-11916 GCA_964538055.1 uncultured Desulfocapsa sp.
AATTGCATAACGAATACGCTGGTAGGAAACTGGGGACATGACCCAATTCGTCTTTTTCTTTTGAATTGGGATCGTGTCCCCCGATTCCGGATAAATATTGTGCCGTTCAATAGCATGGTGAATAGTTACAATTAATAACTAAATAATCGTTGAAAAAATATGAATGATAAAAAGACTCTGGCGAAAAGCTATCAGTATGACAATGTGGAAGAAAAATGGCTGAACCGCTGGATAGAAGCGAGTTCTTTCAGTGCCAAAATGGAAGAAGGCAAACCATCATTTTCCGTTGTGATTCCGCCTCCAAATGTGACAGGGGTTCTCCACGTTGGCCATGCCTTAAATAATACCATGCAGGATGTGCTGGTGCGCTATCATCGTATGTGCGGAGATAATACCCTTTGGGTTCCAGGCACTGATCACGCAGGTATTGCAACTCAAAATGTAGTTGAGCGCCAGCTTGCAACCGAGGGCAAAAGCCGCCATGATCTCGGACGTGACGCATTTATAGAACGAGTCTGGGAGTGGCGTAGAGAAAAGGGCGGAACCATCATTAACCAGCTGAAACGCATGGGCGCATCCTGTGACTGGGAACGGGAGCGTTTTACCATGGATGAGGGGTTGTCCACTGCTGTGCGTGATGCCTTTGTTAAGCTCTACAATGACGGTCTGATCTATAAGGGCGACTATATCGTGAACTGGTGTCCACGTTGTCTCACTGCCCTTGCAGATGATGAAGTGGAACATGAGGATAAGAAGGGTAAACTCTATCATATCCGTTATCCTTTTGCCGATGGTTCAGGTCATGTGGTTGTTGCAACAACGCGTCCCGAAACCATGTTGGGTGATACCGGTGTGGCGGTTCATCCCGATGATGAACGCTATGCACACCTTGCTGATGTGGGGATCAAGCTGCCGCTCACTGATCGAACAATTCCCGTTGTCTTTGATCATCACGTCCAGAAAGATTTTGGAACCGGTGCTCTGAAAGTGACTCCCGCCCATGATCGTGATGATTATGAAATTGGGCTGCGTCATTCTCTCCCCATTATGAAGGTAATGGATGATCACGGCCATATGAATGACAAGGCGGGAAAATATCAAGGCCTTGATCGCTTTGAGTGCCGGAAAAAGATAATAGAAGATCTGAAGGCCCAGGGATTTCTAGAAAAAATTGAAGATTATGATCATGCCGTAGGACAATGTTATCGCTGTGCCACAGTTGTGGAACCGACCACCTCTCTACAGTGGTTCGTCTCGGTGAAACCCCTTGCCGAGAAAGCTGTTTCTGCGGTGCGTGACGGACGCATTACTATCCATCCAAAGACCTGGTACAACTCGTATTATTCCTGGATGGATAATATTCGGGACTGGTGCATTTCCCGTCAGATCTGGTGGGGACATCGTATCCCGGCCTGGACCTGCAAAGATTGTGGCGAATTGATGGTGGCAGCTGTTGACCCCACGAAGTGTTCGAAATGCGCTTCAGCAAATATTGAGCAGGAAACCGATGTGCTTGATACCTGGTTTTCCTCGGCTCTCTGGCCATTTTCTACCATGGGCTGGCCTGAGAACACTAAGGAGCTGCAAACATTTTATCCCACTTCCGTGCTTATTACCTCCTTTGATATCCTCTTCTTCTGGGTGGCTCGGATGATGATGTTCGGCCTCCATTTTATGGAGGATGAAGTACCGTTTAAGGATGTCTATCTCCACGCTCTGGTACGTGATAAGCATGGTAAGAAGATGTCCAAGTCAACGGGGAATGTAATCGACCCACTGGTTATTATGGAGCAGTACGGGACCGACGCCATGCGATTTACGCTGACTGCTTTTGCGGCTCAGGGACGTGAGATAAAGCTTGATGAAGAGCGCATTGAAGGGTATCGGTTTTTTATCAATAAACTCTGGAATGCAGCTCGTTTTACCCTGATGCATGTCGAAGAGTGCGACGCCTCAGTCACCGATGTGGTAAACAAGCCAGAAGACCTGCCTCTTATTCATCAGTGGATATTAAGCAGAACGGCAAAGGCCACTGCAGATGTACGCAGGGCCCTTGATGAGTACCGTTTTAACGACGCTGCTTCAGTGATGTATCAGTTTGTGTGGCATGAATTCTGTGACTGGTATCTGGAGTGGATCAAGGCGGCTCTTTTCAGTAAGGATGAAACCCTCCGTGATCAGGCTCGAGGAGTACTCCTGTATGTTCTGGAAACCATCCTTAAGCTTATTCACCCCATTACTCCCTTTGTCACTGAAGAGATCTGGAGTGTCTTGCCAGGGGATCGCCCCATGCTTGTCACCAGTGAGTTCCCTGTTGTTCGCGATTGGCAGAATGAGCTTGTTGAAAACCAGGTGGAGCTCCTTATGGGAGTGATTACAGGTATTCGTAATATTCGTTCTGAAGCTGATGTGCATCCTTCTGCTAAAATTGATGCCTTTGTGCTCTGTGCTGATTCTCAGAAAACAGCGCTGATTGAAACATTTTCGGCTGCTATCTCTTCAATGACACGTCTTGAATCACTTACTGTTGCGGCAGAAGGGGAGAAGCCTGATGATGCTGCCACCTATATCTATCAGGATATTGAGATGTACGTGCCGTTAAAAGGTCTGGTAGATGTGGACAAGGAACGTGAGAAACTTGAACGCGAACGGAATAAGATAGAAAAGTCCCTGAAACAGATCAATGGCAAGCTTGGTAATCAGAAATTTTTAGCCAATGCTCCAGCAGACATTGTTGAAAAAGAAAAGGGAAAACAGGCAGAACTTGAGGCGAAACTTGCTAAAGTCGCAGATGCCGAAAAGAGGCTTGCAGAAATTGGATAAGGATCTCCTCACCAGCCTGCTAAGATCATTTCTCCGCGAAGATATCGGAAATGGCGATCTGAGCAGTGAGCCACTGTTTACTAAAGGTGAACAGGGCAGTGCCCGCCTTGTGGCCAGGGAGCCGTTTGTGGCTGCAGGGGCAGAAACGGTGGCGGCGGAGGTATTTTTTCTACAAAATACTGAAATTCAATGCATGGATGCCGTATCCGATGGAAGCATGGTTTCCTCGGGAGACGTTCTCCTTACCGTGACGGGCCCGGTGGTTGATTTACTCAAAGCTGAACGAGTGGCCTTAAACTTGCTGCAGCGCCTCTCGGGTATTGCCACCTTCACGGCTCGATTTGTTGAGAAAACAAAGCTTTTTCCCGTTCGTATAACAGATACCCGTAAAACAACTCCTGGTCTGCGCATGCTTGAAAAATACGCAGTACGCGTTGGGGGCGGCTATAATCATCGCTTTAATCTCAGTGATGGCGTACTCATCAAAGATAATCATATTGCCGCCTGTGGCTCGATTGTAAAGGCGGTGCAGGTTCTGCGGGAAAAGGTTCCACACACTATTAAAATTGAGGTGGAAACTGATACTCTAGATCAAGTGCATGAATGCCTGGAGTGTCATGCAGACATTATCATGCTTGATAATATGGATCTTGACACCATGAAACAGGCGGTGTCTATGATTGGCGGAAAGGCTTTGGTTGAGGCATCTGGCGGCGTGAATCTGGATACGGTGGCGGGGATTGCAGCCACCGGGGTTGATATTATTTCAGTGGGGGCGCTTACTCATTCTGCACCTTCCTGTGATATTGGAATGGATTGGCAGCTGTTGTCCTGATTGGGGTCATTCCAGCAACAGCCCTGTATGATAGAAAATTTCTTGATTATTTGTGGAAAAATATGCCATAGTAATAAGATCTAGTGTGCGAAAATAAATTGTATTTATCTCGATGCAGGAAAAGCGATAATAAAATCCAGCGAAGGTGTCAGAATATGCGTTGTCCCAAATGTGGTTACATTTCCTTTGATCATATGGAAACTTGTCTGAAATGTAAGAAAGATATTTCAGGAAACACAGACGTTGAAGGTACAACGTATCATGCGGCAGCACCTTCTTTTTTGCGAGTTCCGGAGAAAAGTGCGCCAGAGCCTGATCCTGTTGATGAGGAAAGCGGAACCATAAGCATGAGCGAAGATTTCGCAGAAGATGATTATGACTTTTCTGATCCCGATCTCGATATTCTCGTTGATGAGGATGACAGTGATGGTACCATTGCTTTTGGTGGGCAGGAGTCGGATAATGATTTCCTGCTTGAGCCTGAGGATGACGGTGACGAAGAGGGAAGCTTTGACTTTGACCTCGACGACGATGATGATTTTGATTTCTCAGAAGATGAACCTGTTGCTGCAGCTGCTTTTGACGTTCCTGATGCATTAGCCGACATATCTGACCTTGCTCCGCCTCTTGAAGACGATGAACCTGTTGCCTCTGTTTCTTCTGCTATGAGTCTCTCATTGGATGATGAAATGAGTCTTGATGAAGATCTGGACCTTGATGGCCTTGATCTGGATCTTGGCTTGAGTGGTGGTGGGGGGCTTGCTGATGATGATCTGTCTTTATCACTTGATGATATAGATTTGACGCCCGGAGATATTGTTGAGGCAGACAGTGATTTAGATGAATTGAGTCTGGATCTCGAGCTGGATGGACTGGATGCGGCTCCTGCTCCTCAAAAAGAAAAATCTTCGGGAAGCCTGGATGGCATCTCTCTTTCTCTTGATTAGTCTTTTTCAGAAGAAAATCAGTTGACACAGACACAAATGTTAAGTAAAAAGCACTGCACACAAGGTGCCGGGATAGCTCAGTCGGTAGAGCAACGGACTGAAAATCCGTGTGTCCCTGGTTCGATTCCTGGTCCCGGCACCAACAATTTAAGGCACTTAGCTATTTTTAGCTGAGTGCCTTTTTTGTTGGGGTGACAATAGGGTGACACTGAGGCATGTCTTGCTTTGAAATGAAGCTCTAATTTAGCAAGAGAGCAAATGAAAAAATTGCCTACTTTTACTCAACCATTCCATCGCTCTGCGTCAGTGCTTTAAGTTCAACGCTGTCATTCAAGTTACCGGAAGCAAAAGTTCTGTTTTGATAGTCAACTGTGATAGCTCGTCAGAAAAGAGTGCTGGTGCCATCGCACTATACTTTAATATTGATTTATCCAAAATCTTGTTTTAGTGGACTGACACCATGTTCTCATGCCTATTCTCTTCCGATTTTCATCTCTCACATTATGGATAGCCAATACTCGCTTTATCTCTGAGAAGAATCAGGAATAGTCTCAACCTGTGAGGCAATCTTCAAGTAAGAGCTTACCAGGGAGTATCTTCTGTTGGTGGATTTATGCAAAATCCTTGTTTACATGAAGCACACGGCTTCATCCGTAAAGTAACAGGCCTCTTCTGACCATAAAAAAAACTTACTATTAAGAGAGCATTAAAAATTCGGGGGTGCCCTTGAGCGGCGGAGGATAACAAGCTACACGAAATGTCTGAGCTATTGTTGCCCCCCCCCGGATTTTAGTGCTCTCGCATCGTTACATCATGCCATCCATGCCACCCATTCCTCCAGGCATACCGCCTCCAGCATTTTTCCCCTCAGGGAGATCTGCAACGATACGCTCTGTGGTCAACAGCATGCCAGATACGGATGCCGCATTTTGTAATGCAGTGCGTGTTACTTTTGCAGGATCAATAACACCTGCCACAATAAGGTCTTCGTATTCTTCTGTGGCAGCATTGAAACCGTAAGCACCTTCAAGTGTTTTAACTTTTCCAACGATAACGGACCCTTCACAGCCAGCATTGTTGGCGATTTGACGAATTGGCTCTTCAAGGGCTCGCATTAGGATGTTTCTGCCAAGTGCCTGCTCGCCTTCAACCTCAAGAGCCGCAAGCGCTCCAAGGCAACGAATGTAAGCGACTCCACCGCCAGGAACAACACCCTCTTCTACCGCTGCACGGGTTGCGTTGAGTGCATCTTCAACACGTGCCTTCTTCTCTTTCATTTCGATTTCAGTTGCAGCGCCAACATTGATAACAGCAACACCACCAATCAACTTAGCAAGACGCTCCTGGAGTTTCTCGCGATCGTAATCAGATGCTGTATCTTCGATCTGTGTACGAATCTGTTTAACACGGGCAGCAAGCTTCTCTTTGTCACCAGCACCGTCAATGATGGTGGTGGTGTCTTTGTCGACCACAATATGCTTTGCGGTACCCAGATCATCGATAGTGATATTCTCAAGCTTAATTCCGAGATTTTCGGTAATTACCTGTCCACCGGTAAGGGTGGCGATATCTGCAAGCATTTTCTTTCTACGATCACCAAAGCCAGGAGCTTTAATGGCTGCAACGTTAAGGTTGCCACGCAGCTTATTAACAACGAGGGTTGCAAGGGCTTCACCATCAACATCTTCCGCGATGATTAAAAGGCCTTTCCCTATCTTGACAACTGACTCAATAATTGGCAGCAGATCCTTCATGTTCGATAACTTCTTCTCAATGAGCAGCAGATACGGGTCTTCCATTCTAACTTCCATACGATCTGAATCAGTAACGAAGTAGGGAGAAAGGTATCCGCGATCGAACTGCATACCTTCAACAACATCAAGGGTAGTATCTATTGACTTAGCTTCCTCAACGGTAATCACACCTTCTTTGCCAACCTTATCCATGGCTTCAGCAATGATGTTACCAATGGTCTCATCACTGTTTGCGGAGATGGTTCCAACCTGAGCGATTTCTTTCTGCCCTCTGGTCGGGGTAGCAATTTCCTTAAGCTTGTTGACAACAACTTCTACAGACTTATCGATTCCGCGCTTGAGTTTCATTGGGTTGGCACCGGCGGCAACAAGTTTAACGCCTTCAGTATAGATAGCCTGTGCAAGAATGGTTGCGGTGGTAGTACCGTCACCAGTTACGTCGGATGTCTTGGCGGCAACCTCTTTAACCATCTGGGCCCCCATATTTTCAATCTTGTTCTTCACCTCGATTGCTTTGGCAACGGTAACACCATCTTTAGTGATGATCGGTGCGCCATAGGATTTTTCGATAAGGACATTACGGCCTTTTGGGCCAAGGGTTACTTTTACTGCGTCTGCAAGAATGTTTACTCCGGCAAGAATTGCCTCGCGGCCTTTCACGCCATATCGAATATCTTTTCCAGCCATTGGGTTTTCTCCTTAATTTTTAAAAACAGTTTATTATGGATCTTTTATCAGGCATGATCTCTTTCCCCCTTTACGGTTTCTTCTCGTAAAGAGTTATGCTTCCCCCGGCCGTCTCTTTTGCCTGATACATGGCAGAATCAGCAAGGGCCAGAAGGTCATCCAGGTTTGTTGCCTGCTCCGGGTAGAGACTCACACCGATGGAGGCAGAAATTGCGTAGGCAGTTCCATCAATCATAAAGGGCTGTTCCAGTTGCTTTAAGAGCTTATTGCCAATGGTGAAAATCTTTTCATCAATATTTTCTCCGGGTAGCAGCAGGACGAATTCATCCCCGCCCCAGCGACTGGCAGTGTCGGATGAACGCAACAGAGCCAGCAGCCGCTCGGCAACCCGCTGCAGCAACTGATCACCGACAGTGTGTCCGTCACGGTCATTGATGATCTTGAATTTATCAAGATCGATAAACATGACTGCTATTTTGCTCTTTGTCCGCCAGGCATTGGCGGCCGCCTGGCTGAACCGGTCATTCAACAGTACCCGGTTGGGAAGACCAGTGAGGAAGTCGTGCTGGGCAAGATGGCGTAGATTTTTTTCTTTACTCAGCCGATCTGTGATATCTGAGAAGATGGTAACATAGTGATCGACCTCATCATCAGCGTTTGTCACTGCAGTAACGGCCATCCACTGGGGGAAGATTTCTCCGCTTTTTTTACGGTTCCACACCTCACCGTGCCAATGTCCCCTATGATGGACAGTGGCCCACATATTCTCGTAGAACTTTGCATCATGCTTGCCGGAGTAGAGGAAATCCGGTTGTCGCCCAAGGATCTCTTCTGCTGCATACCCGGTTGTTTTGATAAAGGCCCCATTGGCCTGGAGAATTCGATCCTCCCCGTCTGTGATGATGATGGCCTCACCGCTGTATTCAAAGACCTTTGCCGAGAGATGGAGTTCCTCCTCACGTTTTTTATCCTCGGAGATATCACTGAGGATAACGGTGAATCCCTTTTCCTCAGGCCAGGAAAAACTGCCGACCAGGCAGCGAGCCCAGAAATCACTACCGTCTTTGCGAATCATCTTGAGAGTAAAGTTTTGTGAGCTGGTAGCTCCTGTCTCTTTTATGACGGCTAAGGAGTCACTCAAGCTGGGTAAAAATCTCTCCAGGAGAGCATCTTTATCATACCCCAGCAGCTCTTCAGCTTTGCCATTTAGCCAGATGATTTTTTCGCTGCTGTCCAGCACCAGCAATCCCGCATTGATCTCTGCTGCAATGGCCTTGAAAAAACTGCCTCTGCGTTGGCTTTTGCCGTGGGCAAACGCTGCCTCAAGACGGTATCGTACATCCACTGGATTGAGGGGGATGGTGATCACATCAAAGGATTTGATATGGCCCCAGCATTTTGCACACCCTCCATTGAGCAGGGAGGGTTCTATAACCAGGGTAAGAATGTCTTTGCTCCATCGCTGAAACTGGTCACAGGTGTGCGAATTATGCAAATCAGCGGTACCAAGATCCACTATCAGTAAATCCGGTGTGCTGCTAAAAGGAGTGACCGCACTTTGCTCAAGAAGTTTCTTGGCAGGATAAATGGAATCAAGCCAGATTGTTTCGACGTCCTCAAAGGAGCTGAGAAGGGTCTCGAATACAGAACGAATATCAGGTGAATCCGTGACAATGAGTACTTTTTTATGTGCCATAGGTGATGCCTCCCCGGAGAGTTTAACAGCCTGAATATTCAAAGACGCTTTTATCCCCATTTATCACACAATCAACTAGTTGAGCTTGTTTTTTATTACAAAAACCCTTGCTCCACCAGGAGACTGTCCTCTAAAAGATATTACAGTTTATTGACAACGAGCTTATACGTTGGGTCTTCCATCACATTGACCACGATAATCTTCTCGGCATCTTTGAGTATCTTCCTGCAGTCAGGACTAAGGTGCTTGAGATGGATTTTTTTTCCGGCTTTGTGGTAACGTTCTGTGAGCTTATTCAACGCATCGATTGCTGACATGTCCACAACCCTGCTTTCCTGAAAATCGATAACCACTTCATCAGGATCATTCGTCACATCAAACTTTTCATTAAACACAGTCACTGATCCAAAAAACAACGGTCCATAGATCTCATAATATTTTACCCCGTCCTCATCGATACTTTTTCTTGCCCGGATACGCTTGGCATTATCCCAGGAAAACATCAATGCCGAGATGATCACTCCGATAACAACTGCAAGCGCGAGGTTATGAAGTATTGCTGTCACTAATGTGACTAAGACCATGACGAATATATCTGAACCCGGCATTCTGTTAATGGTCCGCAGACTTGCCCACTCAAAGGTTCCTATCGCCACCATTATCATTAAGCCGGTCAGTGCTGCCATGGGCAGTTTTTCAACCAGGTTTGCTCCGAACATGATAAAAAACAGCAGCATGAGCGCCGCCACAACTCCTGAAATCCGTGTCCTGGCACCATTGGAGACGTTAATCAGACTTTGGCCAAGCATGGCACAACCACCCATACCCGAGAACACCCCGGATAACATATTGGCCGCTCCCTGCGCCATGGCCTCTTTATTTCCAATCCCTCGAGACCCTGTTATTTCGTCTATGATATTAAGGGTTAACAAACTTTCAATCAGGCCAACACCAGCCACAATGGCAGCATAGGGAAAAATAATAGCAAGGGTCTCAAAATTCAACGGGACATTGGGCAGATGGAATGGGGGGAATCCTCCCTGGATAGAGGCGATATCACCCACCGTTTTGGTGTCGATATCAAGGCCAATCACCACTCCGAACACCACCACAATGGCCAGCAATGAGGCAGGAACTGCTTTGGTCAATTTAGGCAGGCCCCAGATAATAAACATTGTGGTAAAAACCAGCCCCATCAAGACATACAAAGGTGTGCCTGTTAACCAGTCACCTGAAGCATCTTTAAACTGGTCCAACTGGGACATGAAGATGATAATGGCGAGGCCATTGACAAAACCAAATATCACAGGGTGAGGAACCAGGCGCATCAATTTTCCCAGACGAAAGGCACCAGCTGCAAATTGAAGGAGACCAGCCAGGACAACGGCAGCAAAGACATATTCCACCCCGTGGGTCTTTGCCAAAGAGACAATAACCACGGCGATTGCCCCTGTGGCACCTGATATCATCCCAGGTCGTCCGCCAAAAATAGCCGTAACCAATCCTAAAACAAAGGCCGCATAGAGGCCCGTTAATGGTGACAGGCCTGCGATTAAAGAAAAGGCCACGGCTTCAGGAATTAAGGCCACGGCAACTGTTACCCCTGATAAGATCTCAATCTTATAATCAACTTCTTGTGATGAATCGAACAAATGGAAATACTTTTTCATAGTAATTTAATTAAATGGTTAAATAGTTGTGCCCGAGATTGGGCAATAGTAAAAATGCTCTGTTAAAAAGGGGGATTCAGGTCAAATAAGAACTATTTGACTGCGTGAAAATCACTTCAACTAAACAGTGTGTTACAAAAATTCGATCGAGCTTCCTCAGGCCTGCGGTGGCAGCATAGCATATACGTTGACATATTTCCTGACTGCCCCGAGGACACGGAATAAACACAGCACACATCCCTGTCAGGATTCTGTGCTTATTAATATGCAGTATTTGACTGCATACTTACCATACAAGTTCTTTTTTTATCTTCGTCGACATCCAGAGAAAGATTTTTTCATAAAGTGCGTCCGTTTCCGGACTCCTGTAAATCCTTTTAGGGTGTTCACGGACAATTTTTTCTACTTCCTGGATTTGCTCGTCATTCTTATACAGGTCATCCTCATAGAGGATATAGTGGATCAAGACTGGCAGGCCGGGTATACCTTCGTCGCTTATTTTGGTTTTCTGGAGAAGATAGCTCCCCTGTCCGTAATATGTTTTGATAAAGAAATTCCCGCCTTTTATCTGTTCTTTATTGGACTTAATAATGGTGCTTAATTTGTCAATTATATGATTATAGGCAAATATATTAAGTGACATGGTTCTGCTCCTCACTCTTCTTCTGCATAGTTACTTTCCTTTAGCGTCTCTGTTTCAGGCCTTGCTGAAAAGGATTTGACGACGATCTCATCTGCATGCTGTCTGGCTCGGCACAGATCATAACGTGCCTGTTCCATCACCCACTTCTCCGCACTGGTGCCAAAGGATTTTTCCAGCCGGATAGCCATCTCCGGGGAAATACCAAAATGCCCATTAAGCAGGGCCGAAAGGGTCTTTCTCGAAATCCCCAGCCCTTTGGCAGCACTGGTCACGCTTAAGCCTAAAGGCTCAAGACAAGTCTCTCTGACGGTCTCTCCAGGATGTGGGGGACAAGAGCTGGGCACATTAATTCCTCAAGTTTTGGGGCACTGTTAAAAGAGTTATTTCTTACCGGCGACTATGTAACCCGTCTATGGGCAGGTGTCAACAATAAAAGATGTATCTCGTGGCCCGATTGTCGTTTTTTTTGAAAAAGCGTAACTGAGATTATATGGTAATTGAAATGTGCAGGAAGCACACGGTCTCATCCGTAAATCAACAGGCCCCTTCTAATCATAAAAAAACTTACCATTAACAGAAGACAACCAGTATATTTGATCAACATCTCTTTTGAAATACAACCAGGGATTCTAGGGCCGATCTGCCCGCCGATAATCACTGCCGGTATAACAAAGATCATGATGCTAAAGAGTTCTTCCCAGTTATTAATCAGGGATGTACGCAGTTCGTCATGTCTGAGTATCGCTGCAACGGCAACGAGGTTTGTAAGAAAAACAACAGTTACTACGGTTCCAATTGCTTCAGGATGGATAAAGCAACTTCTCTTCTGTAAATTCGACTATTCCTTTCGGGATTATCAGC
>CAZIDU010000127.1:0-11654 GCA_964538055.1 uncultured Desulfocapsa sp.
CAAAAACAAAAGATAGTCGCATAAAAAAACTGTCTACTTTTACTTGACCATTCCACAGCGTACCTATGCCTGCTGGCTCAGAGACAAAGCAGATGCGGCGATATCGACTCACCTCTGGGCAAGCCAGATCATGTGGCGACGACCACCTCTCCGTCCTCGTGCCCGAACGGTGACCTCTTCAACCGAGAATCCTGCCTGACGCAGCAGCTTTGAAAAGGCAGGGTCTGGACTGGCTGACCAGACAGCAAGAACCCCAGCAGGCTTCAGGGCAGTATAGGTTGCCTTGAGTCCTGCCCGGCCATAAAGCCAATCGTTATCACTTCGAGTCAGACCATCGGGACCGTTATCCACATCAAGCATAACGGCATGAAAAGTCTGCTGTTCCGCCTTTAATATCAGCGCGACATCGCTCTCCTGAATTGTAATTCGACTGTCAGTTAAAGGATGTCCAGCAAGATGTGCCAAGGGGCCCCGGTTCCACGCAACCACTGCAGGGACCAGCTCGGCCACGACCACCTGAGCCTGAGCACCAAGATTCTGCAGCGCTGCCGCCGCCGTAAAGCCCATCCCCAAGCCACCAACCAAAACCTTTGGCGAAGGATGGTTAGCAAGTCGTGCACAAACACGTTCGGCCAAAGCATCCTCCGAGCCGTGAACACGGCTGTTCATCAACTCACAGCCATCCACCCGTATGGAAAATTCAGTATCCCGCCTGTAGAGGTAAAGAGTTTCCGATCCTCCAGGTACCGGAGCACTATCGAGTAATTTCCAGGGGATCATTTAGACACCAATTTTTTTCACTCGCCCAACTGCGCCATTTTCCAGGCGAACCTTAATGCCATGGGGATGACTTGGAGATTTTGTCAGAATGTCTTTTACGATACCTTCCGTAAGGTTTCCGGAGCGCTGGTCTTTTTTCAAAACAATGGAAACCAGAAGGCCAGTCTTAATATCAGAGCGATTCATTCCATCCATAGCAGTTTTTTCTTTGTTTGCATTATTAAAACGAGTAATTTGTGACAGCGACAAGGCCATAACACCAGCTTTCATACTTGGTACTTTGTAACAGATGAAATTAAAGTTCGCGAGACAATCCCAGGATGAAAGTAATTATTGCAGAAAAACCATCGGTTGCACGTGACATTGCAAGTGTACTCGATATCAAGACCTCAAAAAAAGGCTATATAGAGGGACGGGGCTGTGCAGTTACCTGGGCCTTCGGACATCTGGTAACACTTCAGGAACCCGGTGAATATGATCCTGCACTGAAACGCTGGTCATTGAACACTTTACCTTTTGTACCCGAGGAGTTCAAACTCAAGCTGATCACTAACCGGGGAGTTGCCGAGCAGTTTCAGATTATCAAAACACTGTTTGAGCAGGCCGAAGAAATCGTATGCGCAACGGATGCGGGACGAGAAGGTGAACTTATTTTCCGCTATATCCTGGCGTTGTGTAACTGTGAAGATAAGCCGATTCGCCGCCTCTGGCTCAACTCGCTGACACCCGATGCAATCCAGGCAGCATTTAAGGACCTTCAAGATGGCCACGAGTATGATCCACTCTATGCTGCTGCCCGCTGTCGCAGCGAATCCGATTGGATTGTGGGGCTAAATGCAACACGTTACTATACCGTTCGCCATGGACGGATCGGTGGAGGAAATGATCGCGTCCTCTGGACCATCGGGCGCGTCCAGACGCCGGTTCTGGCAATGATTGTGGAGCGTGACGACACCATTCTCCAATTTCGTCCTCAACCATTCTGGGAACTCACCACCCGCTACCGGGAAGTGATCTTCAAATACACCGGGAAACGCTTTGAAAAATCAGAGAAAGCTCAAACACTGCTCGAAACAATACAAGATCAGCCCTTTGCAATAACAGCCATCACCGCCAAAAAGAAAAAGGAACAGCCACCACAGCTCTTTGATCTGACCACATTACAGCGGGAGCTCAACAAACTGCATGGAATCTCCGCAGCCGACACACTCACAGCCACCCAGAGCCTCTACGAAGCCAAGCTTGTCACTTACCCACGAACCGATTCGCGCTATCTCAGTGAAGATATGAAGCCGCGTATTCCAGAAATTCTGGGACAGCTCAAGGCTCTGCGACCTGAACAGATAGCTCCACTAGATCTTGCAAAACTTCCCTTCAGCAACAGGATCATTAACGACAAAAAAGTGACCGACCATCATGCAATTATCCCAACGGGCATAACACCGCGCAGATTTGGACCAAATGAACAGCTCGTCTATGATGCCATCACCACGCAGTTTATCGCGGCCTTTTATCCCATTTGCCTTAAGAATATTACTACCGTTGATGGAATCAGTAACAAAATAGAATTCCAGGCCAAGGGAACACAGGTTGCTGATCCCGGCTGGACTGCTCTCTTCCCCAAAAAGAAAAAAGCCGCTGCAGATGGACAAACCCTGCCGGTTTTTGAGAAAGGTGAAAACGGTATCCACGAGCCCTTGCTACGTGAAGGAAAAACCATGCCTCCCAATCACTTTTCTGAGAATTCACTGCTTGGGGCAATGGAGGCGGCTGGAAAATTTGTTGAAGACGATACCCTGCGTGAGGCCCTCAAAGAACGCGGTATCGGAACCCCGGCAACGCGAGCGGCTATTATCGAAACTCTGCTGCGCCGCAACTATATCAGGCGGGAGAAAAAACAGCTTCGCTGTACCGATATGGGCCGTTGCCTGATTGCACTTATCAGAGACCCATTACTTAAATCACCTGAAATGACAGGCGAATGGGAAGAGAAGCTCAAACAGATTGAACGCAGTGAGCTTGCTCCCGATGACTTCATGGACGGGATCAGCAACTATATCCGCGGCATGATTAACGACAGCAGTAAAGATCTGGACAACAAACGCTGGGGAAACTGTCCACTCTGTGGCAAAGAAATCATCAAAGGAAAGAAGGCTTACGGCTGCTCCGCATGGAAAGAAGGTTGCCTGTTTGTTCTAGAGCCCAGCTGTAATGAAAAAGATCTCTCCCCTAAACAAATCCAGGTCCTCCTGCAGCAGCGTATCCTGCCAAATCCGATTCGCATAAATGACGAACTGCGCATGATTATCCTCTCTACCCAGGGCTTCCCCATGGATCTGCGCCTCCCCTCTGCTGAGCGGCAGAAACACCACAACAAAACAGATCGTCAGTAACCGGCAGACAACTCTTCCACGGGCAAGTCACCTCTGATTTCCCATTATGTAAGCAATTTATTCACTAGAAAAAGATTTTTTGCGATCGGGGAACACTATGTGATAAGGTAATTATATGAGTCTGCAAAGACAGTAGCTAAAGACTTTCCCTTAAAGCTGACAGGTGACCGCTATGAATAAAGGAGAAAAAAGAAACTTCATTCGACTGGACTCACTACATCTGCTTGACTATTTAGTTATAGACCGGGAAGGAAGACAGACCACCTACTCAATGGGCCGAACCCTTGACGTCAGTGAACATGGTCTGCAGCTGGAAGTCACCCAACCCGTAAGCATGGGCGATAACCTGATTGTCACAGTGGGCCTTGAGGACGACCTGATCGATTTGATCGGAGAAGTGAAGTACTCCAATAAAATATCAACTCGCTATACAGTGGGAATTGAATTCTCTGACATCAGCGATGATGGGCTAAGGATATTAAAAAAATATATTATTGCCTTTAATACGCATTGCAGCTGAACCGGTACAACTCCAGAAGGCCTTTTTCAACTTTCCATAAAGAATTAAACTGATGCGACATGGAGATATCTTCGTAAAAAAAACCAGCAAGAAAACGAAACGATACCACTGCCACAGGCAAGCCAGCCAATAAATACAATCTGGTCCTTCCAGCCAAGTGACACCGCCGCCATAGCCATGGCTCCAAAAATAAAATAGGAAAAAATCATGGTTGCGGAAGCTGTGCCGACATCCGTTTTAACCTGATCAAGAACCAGATTATTGGATGGCGGACGGCTCAACCCAAGTGACAGGGTAATTAGCCCCATGGGGAAAGCAAGCTGCCAGGGCCCGTTAAATGGAGTCGCAAGCATCCAGACGCCACCGATAGCTATACCGCCATAGCCTGCGGTTATCATCCGGAATGTTCCAATTTTCTTTCCAAATCGCATACAGATCATGGAGCCCGTCATAAAACAAAAGGCATTGGCCCCAAAAAACAGACCAAAGAGGCTCTCTGCCATCTGAAACCTGCTTATGTAAATACCCGAGGAGGCAGCAATAAAGGCGAACAGAGGTAAACTAGTCAAAGCATTACAGAAAACAAGTCCCACAAGACGATAATTACTCAGAACACGGCCGTAACTCCTGAGTAATGCCATAAATGATGTTGCATCCTCACCACCATGGGTCTCTGCGGTGAAAAGAACCCCCATAAGAGCCACCATACCCATAACTCCCTGACTGATAAAGATCCAGGGCCAAGAAAGGTATTCCATGATCAGACTCCCCACCAGAGGGGCAATCATGGGAGCAAGTGCCATGATTACCGAAATTTGACTGAGTACCTTTTCGCGTTGCCCACTTTCCAATCTGTCTCTTGCCATGACAAGGGAAATAGCAGATGCTGCACCTGCTCCCATTGCCTGAATTATTCGGGCTCCCACAAGCATCCATATATTCTGCGCTAAAGCGCAAAGAAAACTTGCCCCTATAAAGAGCAACAATCCTGCGATAAGCGGTGGTTTTCTTCCAAAACGATCGGACAGGGGCCCATAAAAAAGTAGAGAAATACAGTAGGTGACAAAAAACAGGGTGAGGGTCAGATTGATGATAGCAAGAGGTTGTTCCCAGATCTGCTGCAGATGAGGTGTGGCGGCAAGATACATATCCGTTGCCAGGGGTGGAAAGGCTGTGAGTAACGCCAGCAGAAGAATAAACCGTTTCATGCTTCCCCTCTAAATTCCGTACAGTTGCAGGCAAAACAACAGAACAGCATAAGTGATCGATGAAAAAGCAGTGGCCATCATGACAATAGTTCCGGCAAGATCACCATCGGCTCCCATCTGGCAGGCCATTATATAGGTAGCAACTGCTGTTGGAGCACCAGCCATAAGCAGGCCAATGGCAAAATCCAATCCTGAAATATTTAATAGAAGCATAAATACCGCGGTGATCAGAGGCATAAAGAGCAGCTTCATTGCAGTAGCAAGTGCAGCTTTTGGGATGTCACCTTTGAAACTTGCCAGCGAAAAGCTGCCGCCAATGGAGAGGAGCGCAAGGGGCAGGGTCATTCCCGTGGCAATGTTCAGTGTTCGATCAAGAATGACCGGCATGGGAAGTTGCAGAAAGCTCCACAAAAGACCGACCAGAGAAGCCAGAATCAGCGGATTGCTGACGATCAATCTTATGATTTCTCCGAAACTGGTTCGCTGTTGCTGCTGAGGTAGGACCAGTGCTAAAATCGCGAAAAAATTCAGAACCGGAACCAGAAAACCAAGCAGGATCCCTGCCCTGGTTAAGCCGATATCACCGTAGGCATTAAAGACAATGGCAAGACCGATATAGGCCAGATTGCCTCTGAAAGATCCCTGACAAAAAGAACCATGGACAGGTGCTGGAAAAGAACGCCACTTCCCATACAGATAGGTAATTCCAAAACAGCAGGCAACTCCGCCACTCGTTGCCATAACCAGCTTAAAGTTAAAACTGCTGGAAAAATCCGCGCCCGCTATCTTGTAAATAAGGAGCAGTGGCAGGCAGATATAATAGACCAGTTTATTGACTTCGGAAAAGAAATTCCTGCCCACGAGGCCCAGCTTGCGAATGGCATATCCAAGACAGATAATAAGAAATACAGGGAGAACAATTTCGAGAACATTTAACATTGTGTCATATCTACCTCGGCATCCATTATTCCAGGCTACAGGTACCTGCAATCATTTTTCGTTATGAAAAGCAATAACTGCATCCTTATCCCGGCTCATTATCTGCAGGGCGACTTTTGCCGGAACGACTTCGTAGCCATCTCCTGATTTAACAATTGCCAGCTGTCCACTGCTCAACTCTTCCGCCATGTCATCGGAGATAAAGATACGTTCTATTTTATTCTGCTCAACAAAGTGATATGGGTCGCCACGGTCATCGAGTTCCAGCTTACCTTGCTCTATAAGCTGTTTGACCTGGGCCTTTTGCTCACGCTGTAGTTTTTCTGCAGCCTGCAATCGATTCAGTTCGCGATTCCGTGCCGCCTGAGCAGCCTGTTCCTGTTTGGCTTTGCTGCTTATCTGAGCTGAAGGATCTTCCCCTTTCTGTTTGCGGTTGAAATGTTTTTCACGTTTAGCCTTATTGGCCTGCTTTTTATTGACCAGACCAGCCTTCAAAAGCTGATCCTGAAATGGATTTCCCATGGTTTTTATTTTCCTTACAAAGTAATCTGTCTGATCTGCAAATGAATGGGTACAACAAAACCCCATAACACTTTAATCGACAACACATTCTTACGACAGAAATAAAAAAAGGTAGCCCGAAACTCTCCATGATCCACTTAAATAATATCTCCAAGCAATACGGAAGTCAGATTATCTTCAAAAACTCCAGCCTGCAGATTCTGCCAGGTGTTCGAACCGGACTCGTTGGTCCTAATGGTGCCGGAAAAAGTACCATTTTTCGCCTGATAACCGGTGAAGAAGAGGCGGATAATGGCGACATTTCCTGTTCCAAAAAGACAGTGCTTGGCTATTTTTCCCAGGAAGTAGGGCAAATGTCCGGACGCTCCGCCCTGGAAGAAACCATGTCTGCTGTGGCCGAGGTAATGGCCCTTGCTGAAGAGATCGCAGAAATGGAGACAGCCATGGCGGAACCCATGGCCGATGATGATTTAGCCACCCTGCTCGAGCGTTATGGAGATGCCCAAGAAGAGTTCGAACACCGGGGCGGTTATGATCTTGAAACCCGGGCCAAATCTGTACTCACCGGTCTTGGTATCGGGCCGGATGACTTCAATCGGCCTGTTGAATCATTCAGTGGTGGCTGGAAAATGCGAATCGCCCTTGCAAAGATCCTTACCATCAACCCCGATGTCCTCCTCCTTGATGAACCTACAAACCATCTCGACATCGAGTCTATCCTCTGGCTTGAGGGGTGGCTCAAAGATGAATTCAAGGGTGCACTGCTCATGACCAGTCATGATCGGACCTTTATGAATGCCATTGTCAGTCGAATTATTGAGGTTGCCAACAAAACGGTCACCACCTATGGCGGTAACTACGATTTCTATATGCAGGAACGAGAAATACGTCGTAAGAACCTTCTCGCCAGCCATCGTCGCCAACAGGAGATGCTGGCAAAAGAGGAAGATTTTATTGCCAGGTTTGCAGCACGGGTCTCCCACGCAGCGCAAGTGCAATCGCGTATCAAAAAGCTGGAAAAAATAGAACGCATTGAATTACCACCTGAACAAAAAACCATGCACTTTAGCTTTACAGAGCCTCCCCGCAGTGGGGACGATGTGGTAGCCATGGAAAAACTGGGAAAAGCATGGACACTTGAAGATGGTGCCCAGAAAAACGTATTCAGCGGAATAAGCGGTATGATTCGGCGCCAGGAAAAAATCGCTGTGGTTGGAGTAAACGGTGCCGGAAAATCCACCTTTCTAAAAGTACTCGCTGGAAAAACAGAAGCAACGGAAGGCAGCATCACACTCGGTGCAAATGTATCCGTCGGCTATTTCAGTCAGCACTCAATGGATGTCCTCGATGGAAATAGAACAGTCTTTGAAACCCTTCAGGAAGTGATGCCGCAGGCCCATATTGGCACGATCCGCAACCTCTGTGCCGCCTTTCTTTTTCAAGGTGAAGACGCGGATAAACGTATCTCGCTTCTTTCGGGTGGCGAAAAAAGTCGTGTGGTTCTCGCCACGCTTTTGGCACGTCCTCTCAACTTTCTTATCCTTGATGAACCCACCAATCATCTTGATATGCAATCCAGGCAAATCCTCCTCAACGAGCTGCAAAAATTCGCAGGTACTGTCCTTCTGGTAAGCCATGATCGGCATTTCCTGCACTCACTGGTTGACCATGTCATGGAAATTGACCATGGCGAAATGCGTCTTTATGATGGGGACTATGACTATTACCTTCGGAAATCCCTGGCACTACAGAAATAAAAACACTGGAACTATTCAGCGTGGCAGGATATTACCCTGACTTCTGAGCTATAACTGTTCAGAAGTGCCTCATATTCGTTTATTTATTAGTTTTACCTGACCCCATGTTTACCTGAGTATGATCCGGGCGATACGTGAAACAGGTTGCCTGGTCTGAAGTAAGCATCATTCTAGAATTAATTCCCCATCCGCATCCTTCCAGGATGGTGCTGAAATCCCTTCTGGTCAGCTTATAATAGGCGGCAAAGACAAGCACAGTACCAGAAGAACAGTTTCAAGGTGCAAGCCTGCAAGTGTTTTAGTGATAAAGGCAAACGAAGAACCAATTGCAGCCAGTGCAAAGCCACCTCCTGCCAGTAGTCCAACAGAGGGGGCATCCTTGTTTTTCTTATCCTTTGACTTTTCGTCTCCGCCTATTTTCCAATTCCAATACATCGTTTGTTTCCTAATTGTTAAAAGTTGTTCGTCACTTTCGCCAACGGAACCTATGATTTTGGAATTGATAAAAATTATTTGAAAAGTTTGCGGATACGTTCATAGCCTGCCTTAAGTTCATCGGCGGCAAGTCCAAGGGCCGCGCCAGCATTTTCAGCAGCCTTGCCCGCTTCCTCGGCAACTGGCTTATATTGTTCCAAAAAAGAGTCCCATTTCTTCTCAAGTTTCTCTAATTCTTCAGCAGCTTCTGCCTTTCCGAGATGAGTTTTCAGCTTGATCTCATCACGCAACTGTTCAATTGAAGCCTTCATCTCATCAAGTTTACTTGTTTCATCTGCCATTGTTTTCCTCCGTTATGTTGTCGTTTTTCCTCAGGGGTAAATCACCTTCCACTCTTTTTTCATATCAACGACTGTCCAGCCATTACTCTTTGCCTCGAGTAGCCCTTTGTCAAGACGGCCAATGTGAGAATCTCGGTCATAGGCGAATTCACGTTCTCCATCGGTATGATGGACTATGCCTGCAAAACACTTTTTCTCACTTCCTAAAAGGAGTGTATTGCAACATCTGCAGGTCGCCATCGGAATTGCCAAAAGCAACGATTAGACGACGCCGATATGCTGGTTTATTCCTACAGGCTTTCCGGCTTTATCGTCGTTGAAGTTGAGCTTCGGCTCACGTACCAGAACAGGTTTTCCGTCCCGTATCTTAAATTGAGTAACAATGGAGCTGCCCACAACCTGTTCCGGAGGCCAGATTGCGAAATCGAGCACTCGATATCTTTGTGGCAGATACCAGAATAATCAAGGATATGTCAGATCTGAAAGTAACCCAGTTGCCACAGCAGCAAGGCAATTTCTGTTGCCGTTCCGGGCATCCCCTGACTGAAAAAAAACAGCTGGAGATGAAAGATATTTTTTCCTATTCCCTGGCAGTGATGTGGTTTCCCAGGGTTTTACTAAATCCCCTGGCCTGAACAGCGGGATTGAAACTCAATGACTTCATGGATCTGCCCTGTGCTATGCTTCAGTGTGATTACCTGAAAGTACTCTTTGACATCACCAGCGCCAGTGATGCAACCGGACTGATCACCCGTTCTCTCTTGAACCCTACCCTGCAACAACAGCTTTGTCCTACTGCCGCTATCCGTGCCAAAACTCAACACTCATTACAGCCTGGTCACCCTTGCCCGCTATTCCCAACCACCGGTCGTGCAGATGTTTAAACATTATATGATTGAAGCGGAAGAACAGTGCAACGACAAATCGAAGATGGTTTGAAGAGACACATGCACCTTCCAAACGGACAGAACTGATTATTTGTAGCTCTTCACCGTATAGTGTATCATGGGATATGCGACTAGAGAATTTTGTTGAAATACTACTTTTCCAGAGGTACCAACATGCAGTGTCCAAGCTGTGGAAATAAGCAGAAAAACAATCTTGAATGTGAACGCTGTGGCATCATTTTTAAAAAGTATGCCCTCCGCCAACAACGTCTGGCAGATGTAGAATCAGCAAAACAGGAGCAGGATGCGAAAAAGAACAAATCACTTTCTGGCCTGGCGGTAGGTCTTATCGTCGGACTGGCAATTGGTGGCGGGGCCTTCTTTTACTTTGGAAAGAGTCCCAAAACAATTCCTCCTTCGGCCGAGATCACAGCCGCGCCAACACAACAAAACGTAAGCGGTGTGCAAAACCGGCAAAGGGTGACTACAAAACAAAAAACAACAGCACATCCACCACTGCAGCAAAACAAAGATAACGCACTGGAGGGACTTGCGACACAACTGAACGAAAGCCATCCCGCCAACACCGCCATCGCAAAAGCACGCAATGCCACGGTCTTTATCAAAACTAGCTGGGGAAGCGGCACCGGTTTTTTTGTTACAGACAATGGTCTGATTGTCACCAATAAACATGTACTCCAGATGCAGGAAAAAGATATAAAAGCACTGAATGCCAATGCGGACAAGGGAGCAAAGCTTCTGGCCAGAGAGAAAAAAAGAATACAATATTTGAAGGGTCAAGTCTCACAGATACACGACAAAGCGATGCGCCAACAGCTCAAAGAAGATATCAGAACACGGGAACAGGAATATGCACAGTATGATGCTTTGCATCAGCAATTACTAGGACAGATATCCACCATAGAAACGGCTTCAGTCACCAATGACGTTGAAGTAATACTCATTGACGGCAGCAGCTGGCCGGTAAGTTCCGTTACCATGAGTGATAAACACGATCTTGCTCTTGTATCCATTAATGCTTACTCATCCCCTTACCTTGCAACGTCTCGCAGCGCAAGGGATCAGGGACAAAAAGTCTATACCGTGGGTAATCCTCATGGCCTGAGACACACCGTCACCTCCGGAGTTATCTCCGGCTACAGAACCTACAACGGTGAACTTTACATCCAGACCGACGCCCCCATCAATCCCGGTAACAGTGGCGGCCCTTTGGTTGACGAAGCAGGTAAAGTACTCGGTGTTAATACTATGATCATTCGGGATACTGAAGGAATAGGATTTGCTATACCCATGAAATCTGTTTTTGAAGAATTTGGAAACTATATTTCAGTACAATAGTCGTAAGAGACAGAACAGATGAGTGAAAACATTAACCTGCAATATTTCAAAAAACGTCTCCAGGAACGACGGTCAGCGATCCTGACGGCTCAGGAAGCCAAGAAAGAAGGTACCGAGCCAATCGAGCTCGACCAGGCACGAGTCGGTAGGTTGTCACGAATGGATGCCATGCAACAGCAGGCGATGTCCCAGGCTTCTGACCGGCTTATGGACATTGAGCGACAGCGTATCAAAACAGCATTAAAGCGTATAGAATCTGAAGAGTATGGATACTGCATTCTCTGCGATGAAGATATTGCGATAAAACGCCTGGAATTTGATCCCAGCATCTTAACCTGCATCACCTGCGCTCAGGAAGCAGAGAGAAAATAAGTAGTTACCAGCCCGTATTTCTCACGAGTTGAGATGGCTGCATATGCGAGGAACGAGCCAATAGGCCATAGTTACCTATGCCTGTTGGCTCAGAGACGAAGCAGATGCGGCGATATCGACTCGCCTTGGGT
Organism: uncultured Desulfocapsa sp.; assembly: GCA_964538055.1. Classification (GTDB taxonomy): domain Bacteria; phylum Desulfobacterota; class Desulfobulbia; order Desulfobulbales; family Desulfocapsaceae; genus Desulfocapsa. The sequence goes on from CAZIDU010000127.1 coordinate 11,645, forward strand.
GCTATTTTCA
>CAZIDU010000128.1:0-11602 GCA_964538055.1 uncultured Desulfocapsa sp.
GGGACATGACCCAATTCGTCTTTGTCTTTTGAATTGGGATCGTGTCCCCCGATCCGATTCCGATAAATATTGTGCCGTTCAATAGCATGGTGAATAGTTACGGGGGCCCCTTATAAAAGGAGGCTGTATCTTGTTAGGCTAAAGGAAAAAAGCCGTCGAGCAGAGTGAAGAGTTGTTCTGGTCGACGGCTTGTCTTAGGAGAGTATAAACGTGAAAGGAATTATCTGTAGTACAGGTTGTGGCTTCCCATGGTCATAAGAGATTTGTGAAGGTTTCTACGAAAATCCCGACGATCCCAGATACCTTGAATATGACCGCGCTTGAGAGCGTTACGGGCAGAGTGGTAGTCGGGTGGAATATCGATTCCCGTGGTTTCCCTGATTACTCTTGGTCCGGCAAACCCTACACGGCTGGAACGGATGGCGAATTGGTAAGGCGAGCATCCAAGGAAACTGGCAACCGGTCCTGCGTAGGAGTTGTTGTCATAAACTACGATATAGAGTCCACCTGCATCAATATATTCACGGACTGCCATGGTGCATTTTGGCATCTGGGTGACGCCCAAAGTACCTTCCTGAATTCTGATGCCTCCAGTGGTATGAACATAGGAGAGCAGCGGCCGTTTTTTTCTGGTGGCAAGCTCACAGGCCTGGACAAATTTTTCCCCTTCGGCTGATCCAACGGTGCCACTGCGAAAATCCTGATATAGCATGGAGACCACGATCTTTATATCCATTACCTTGGCAGTAAAAGTCATGTTTCCTGCATTGCGTCCGGTCTTCTTCTTGGAGTCTTTGAGTCGTGCGTCAAATCCTGTGTATCCGAGAGGATTGCCGGAAGTGATATCCATTGAAAAAAAGAATATAGAATCCGGGTCAAAAATATTGTGAAGGTACCATTTATACTCGAGTGGGAAATGATGGCCGCAGTTTTCGCAGACCCCTCCAAACTCGCCATAAAGATCAGGGATCCAGAGGTCCTTGCAGCCATGGGTACCGCTGTTCGGGCAGGTGACTGTTCTGTCTTCATTGGCCCGTGGGCTGGTGTAGGTGTCGGTCAGCTCCAGTGGGTCCTGAATGGGCTGTATGCTTGGTAACGGTATCGTCGTGTTGTGGGTGATGCGCAGGGGCGGGCCCTGTTGTGTGCCCTCTTTGGCAAAAAAGTCTTTTACAGTGTTTAAAGGGGTGGAGAGGCGTTTTAGTATAACCGATCCCTCACCGGACATATCTCTGACTGCTTTTTGAATCTGTTTTTTGGAATTCTTTACCACATCGTAGCGTAGGTTGTAGTAAACCTTTTCGCTCTTTTCCTGAAACTGTTTGAAGAAGGTTTCAGTGGGGGCAGGGTGGCCGTCAAACCCTATCATACCCATGTTACGGTATTTTTTTGACCGAAGCGTGAGCAGTCTCCGCTGTTCGTCCGGGTTGAGATCCCAGGGGATATCAACGGCCATGTCTTTTCGTTCAGTCTTTTTCTTTCTTCTTTTGTTTTCCCAGTCTCGGAAGGTCTTGAAACTTTTTGCACTGAGTACAACCTTGTCTGTTGCCCGGGTGACTTCCGAGCGAATCTGGGCAAAAAAAGCAAAGTCATCATGTCGGGCGCCAAGAGGGGGTTCTTTGACTATGGCATCTATGGTTCCCATTGATCGATTGTCTACTGCGGTGAGCTTTAAGCGCTCGGCGCACACTTCGATAAGTTCTTTTGGGACCTTCCCTCCTTCCTTGATTTTTCCCTCAATGGCAGCAGCTCCTTCGGGAGAAATTACTGAGTAGTAGCCATGGGAACACATAAGGCGGAAGTCTGAAAGACCAATGGCCTCAGCACCTCCCGATCCACCTTCCGAGATAAGTGACACCAGTGGAACCCGCAGTTTGGTCATGGCATAGATGTTTCGGGCAATCTGCTGGGCAGCTCCCGGGTATTCTTCTATGGGGAAAGAGCCCGGGGTAAAGACATAAAAATGGATGGGGATACCTTCGGTTTCGGCAACCTTCATATATCGTAAGGCTTTTTCATTCCCCTCCGGCTTGCAGGAGCCACCATTTCGGAACTCTTCGCCGTGCCCGGTTTCCTGGCCAATAACCATGACCGTTGCCGTGTAGGGTTTTCCTTTGATCTTTCGGACGATGGTGGCCTTGGCACAGACCATGGCGGGATCTATATTGGCCTCATCCTGTCCTCCAAGTTCGGTATAGTCCTCGTAGACATTTTCCAGGATATCCTTGAGGCTGAAGCGTTCAACGGTTCGTACGATACGAACCCGCTCCATGGGGGTCAGCTGTTCCTCGGCACGTTCTTCGAGGAATGCGATGGATTCGTCAAGTTTGCGGATTTCAACGGCAAACTGTTCTTCATGGAAATCATAGGGATTCTGCTTAAGATTGGTGCAGGTTTCCTGGAATCCAAAAAGATTTCCCCAGTTGGTAAAGTCCTTAATCTGTATCAGGTAGTTTATGCGTACTTCTATTTTCTGGAGTGCTTTGAGTAGTTCGATCATATGGTGATGTCCCGGTACGTTTTGTTAGAAGGTCAACAGCCGGTTCAGGTTCTCTTTTAAATAGTCAAGATTCGTAATAATGGAGCCGCCCTGGGAATCCTTTCCTTTGATTCGTACTTCATCTATATACTGGGCAGCACGTTTTTTTGCTTCATCGATGTTTTCGCCCCATACAAGGGCCAGTGCCAGGTTCGGGTCATATTCACTTGGAATAGTGTATGGACGGTCAAAGGGTACATGGGTGTAGACAACAGACCAGTCGTGTTTTGGAAAGGTGAATTCGGTGATGGTACCGATCCAAGGTGCAAAGCCACGTCTGGTATCTTCTGCGACAATGCGCAGTTCAATGGACGCTCCCTTGAATTCTACATTGTTTTGCTTGTAGCCAATCTTTTCGCCAAGGGCCAGCCGGATCTGCTCACGGATCAGGTTGGGGTGCTTGCCATCCAGGTAACTGATTCGGGCGGAAACGTCATTTTCTACCTGAATTCTGGTGTTGACTTCCAGCAGGTAGGGCTGTCCCGAACGGGAGACAATCCATTCCCAGGTACCGACGTTGTCATAGCGGACATGAGCTGCCAGTTTAAGGGAGTATTCGACGATCATATCGAGTACTTTCTTCTCATCAAAATCATAGTCAAAACAGGATGCATGAAAGCCGGGTGCTGCTTCGACCCGTTTCTGGCGACCCGTGGACTGGATGGTACAGTTACGGGAACTGAAGTGGATACGTTCGCCATGGCGGGAACAGAGAAGCTGTACTTCCAGGTGATTATAGTCGGTGAGGCACTGCTCAATGAGTACTCCACCGTCTCCAAACTGACGTTTGGCATAGCTCTGTACCTGACGGTAGATACGACGGAATTCGGCGATTTCTGTGACTTCCTCAATTCCCATGCCGCCCCCGCCGGCAGCAGCTTTAACAAGAATAGAGGGACGTTCTATCTCCTGTATCTTCTGGCTTTCCAGTAGATGGAAAGCGATTTCTTCGGCTTCCATTTCATTGTAAATGGGGCTGTCGGTGCCGGGAATAGTGGGAATGTTTAACTCATTGGCAACTTTTTTGGTGTTGATTTTATCGCCAAGATTCTTAATAACTTCCCAGTTTGGGCCAATGAAAATAAGGGAGTGGTCACGAATCGTTGCTCGTCGGGCAAAACGGAAATCCTCTGAAAAGAAGCCGTAACCGGGGTGGATGGCAGTGCATCCCGTATGGGTGGCCACGGCAAAGAGATCGTTGGGTTCCGTGTAGCTGTTGATTCGCCAGGCATTTTGATCCGGGCCACTGGTAGTGTTCCGTTGAACATGCTCGGAGTCTTTGTCAGCTTCGGTGTATACAACTATATAGTCAAGATCTAAATCCTTACAGGCCTCCATGATCCGGATGGCGATTTCGCCCCTGTTTGCAATAAGAACTTTTCCGTCCAATGTAATCCTCTTGTCGTAAGGCTGATGCGGGGAAACTGTTTCCCGTCCTGCATCATAATGCTATTATTGAAAAACTTTAAAGAATCGAATAATTAGTTTAAGCGATCTTTTTTTGGCAACAATGCTGAATGATGCCTACTATAGTCATACGGTGGCATTTAGAAAAGAAAAAAGGTACTATTTGCCTGTACTCCATTCCAACACTTCAATACATTTTTTTTATTCAACAGACATGACAAAAGAACAATTAGACGAATTAGCTGTTCCGGTGGAAAAAAAGACTCTGCTTGCCCAGTTCACGTCCTTGCTGCGTTTTGGGCGATCTCCCGGAACCGCTGAGGATCTGGAACAGGAAATCCAGGATCTACTCGAAGAGGGTGAAGAACAGGGATTAATTTCCTCGCTTGAAGAGCGGATGATTAACTCCATCTTTGATTTTCATGATACCCTGGTAGGGGAGGTAATGACCCCTTCCACTGAGATTGTGAGTGCTGAAATCAGTGCTGAGATGGGCGAACTCGTAGGTCTCGTCATTGAAAAGGGTTTTACCAGGATTCCCATATATAAAGATAATCCCGATAATATTGTGGGTATTGTTCATGCCAGAGATCTTCTGCAAATGTGTGCCAGAGGCCATGAGGGGATGGGGCTTGCAGATTTTTTGAATCCCCCTTGGGTCATTGCTGAAGACAAGCCCATTGTTGATCTTTTACGGGAGTTTCAGAAACAGAAAGTTCATGTGGCAGTGGTGGCCGATGAATTTGGAACGGTACGTGGTCTGGTCACTCTTGAAGATATTCTCGAGGAAATCGTTGGCGAAATTGACGATGAATACGATGTGGACAGAGGCTTGTTAAAGGTGATTGATGAGGATACTGTCCAGGTGAAAGCCCAGGCCGATATTGAGGAGATCGAAGAGTATTTTGGCGTAACCATGGCCGAAGGGAGTTATGAATCCATTGGTGGTTTTGTGATTTTTCTTCTTGGCCGCCTTGCCGTGGTTGGTGATACCGTTGATGCTGAGGGGCTGCGATTTACGGTGCTTGGTGCCTCTAAACGCCAGATTGACCTGCTGCGGGTGGCCCGGTTGCCACTTCCCGTAGAGGGGGATAAGTGAAAGGATCTCGCACCGGTGCCACGCTTCTGGTGAGTAGTGTTACAACCCTTTTGCTCTGGCTGGCTCTCAGCGTTGGTGCCTGGCCTCTGCTTGGTGTGGCTTGTGTTCCTCTATTTGTTCATGTATGCAGGGCGAGTATGAAACGGGCTGTGATCTGTGCTTTGCTTGCAGGCCTTGGTCATTTTCTTTTGCAGCTCTATTGGATTGTTTTTGTGCTGGGGAATTATGGTGGCTTGCCGCTGTTCCTGTCCGTTCCTGCACTGTTGCTTCTTTGTTTCTATATGGCTGGGTATCTTGTTGTTTTTGTGCTTTTCGCCCGGTTGTTTGTTGCATGTTTCTCACCCTTTGTCAGTGTCTGGCTGCTTCCGGTAGCCTGGGTTGGCCTGGACTTTCTACGGTCCTTTTTATTTTCCGGATTTCCCTGGATGGATCTTGGCTATGGGGTTGCCAGTCTTCCCTTTTTGTTTCAGTCCGCTGACTTGTGGGGCCACTACGGATTAACCTTTCTTGTTGTATTGCTCAATTCCCTTTTTGCTCTTATTGTCCTTCGCCGTCCCGAAAGGCGAACGGTTGTGCCGATGGCTGTTTCCGTTTGTTCCTTATGTGTTATCACTCTGCTGTATTCCAGTTGGCGCTGGCAGCAAATGGAAGGCACCCTGGCGAGGGCAAAAACTCTCAACATTGCAGTTGTTCAGGGAAATGTGGCTCAGGGACAAAAATGGGATCCGGCCAAACAGGAAACAACCGTGCGGGGTTATATTGGACAGAGCCAGCAGCTTATGAACGGGGATAATAGTGATATTTTACGACCTGACCTGATTGTCTGGCCCGAGACTTCGTTGCCGTTTTTTCCGCTTAACCATCCTCTTCTGATACCAATTCAACGTTTTGTTGCAGATGAACAGGTAATGCTTCTGGCCGGCTCACCCTGGTATGAAAGAACACCCGGACAGGAAGGGGACGTTCAATTCTTTAACTCCAGTCTGCTTTTTGATACAAGAGGTGAGATTATTGCCAAGACCTCTAAAAGCCATCTGGTCCCTTTTGGAGAGTATGTGCCTCTGCAGCGATACCTGCCGTTTATCGCACCACTGGTAGAGGCTGTGGGGAATTTTACTCCTGGAGAAATTCGCAATCCTCCTGCTTGTAAGACGGCGCGGATTGGAGTATTAATTTGCTTCGAATCTATTTTTGGCGATATTTCCAGAAAATGGGTGGATGCCGGGGCTGATCTACTGGTCAACATGACCAACGATGCCTGGTATGGAGAATCAAGCGCCCCCTATCAGACGCTGGCCATGACGAAACTACGGGCAGTTGAAACACGACGTTCCATTGTACGCTCTGCCAATACTGGATTTTCTGGATTTATAGATCCCATGGGACGGGTACAGCAGTTGTCACCTCTGTTTGTTCCCTGGCAGGCTACGGAGAAGGTGGCAATACTGGAAGAACGTACTTTTTATGTCAGCTACGGTTATCTCTTTGGTCCTGCATGCTTGGTATTGATGTGCCTGGGAGTAGTGATTGCCCCCGGACGGAAGACAATAAAAAAATCATAAATATTTGGAGTAATTAATCATGTCAACAGAAACGGGAGCTGCAGTCTCTAAACAGAAACTGCAGGATCTGAAAGGTCGTATGCTGGCCTTGAAGGAGCATCTTTGACTTAGCTCGGCGAAAAGACGACCTGGAAAACCTTGAACGACAGACCCTGAAGCCGGGGTTTTGGGATGATGCTGATACAGCTAAGAGGGTTCAGAAGGAACTTGGAAAACTTCAGGATGTGATAAAAACCTGGGAAGATGGGTGGGATGCCCTCGAAGAGGCGGATCTTCTGCTTGAGATGGCCGCCGATGAAGGGGATAGCGATACGGAACACGAAGTGGCGGCATCCTTGCCCGATATGGAAAGCGCTCTTGAAATCGCAGAACTTGAATGTATGTTTTCCGGTGAACACGATACCTCCAATGTGATTGTTTCTATTCATGCCGGAGCCGGAGGAACCGAGGCTCAGGACTGGGTTGGGATCTTGCTGCGTATGTATCTGCGCTGGGCAGAAAGAAAAGGTTTTAAGGCCGATATCCTGGATTTCCTGGCAGGAGATGAGGCTGGTACCAAGAGTGTGACTTTTATAGTAAGGGGACATTATGGTTACGGCTATATGCGTTCGGAGCTCGGCATTCATCGCCTTGTGCGGATTTCGCCCTTTGATGCCAGTGGCCGGCGTCATACCTCCTTTGCTTCGGTCATGGTTATGCCGGAGCTTGATGATGCTATAGATGTTGATATTGATGATAAGGATTTACGAATAGATACTTACCGGGCCAGTGGTTCGGGCGGGCAGCACATCAATAAAACTGATTCTGCCATCCGCATCACTCATATCCCCAGTGGCGTTGTGGTGCAGTGTCAGAATGAACGCTCCCAGCACAGAAATAAGGATATGGCTATGAAAATGCTGGCTTCCCGTCTCTATGAACTAGAGAAAAAACGGCAGGCGGAACAACAGGCAGGACTGCATGGAGATAAGAAAGAGATCTCCTGGGGCAGCCAGATCCGTTCCTATGTACTCCAGCCCTACCGGTTAATAAAGGATCATCGAACAGAGGTCGAAATGGGCAATGTGGATGCCGTGCTTGATGGTGATTTAGATATGTTTATTAAGGCCTACTTACTCTGGGCGAAGTAGGACGATCCTTGTCAGAGTGTGCAAAATGCGGAGCCTGTTCCACGGTCTGTCCGGTTTTTCGAATAAGTGGCAGGGAAGGGCATACCGCAAGAGGCAAACTGCACCTGATTGATACCCTGGGACTTGCAGGGAGCAGTACTGTCTTTGTGGATATCTTTTCTGCTTGTCTGCTCTGTGGTGCCTGTGCTGCAGTTTGCCCGCGAAATATTGATATTGGTAAAGAACTGGTTGCTGCAAGAGAGAGTTTTTCTGCACTTGCCGGTCCCCATGCATACGAAAAATATCTGGCCCGTAAACTTCTGGATTATCCCGGAAGCTTGACGGGTTTTCGTGTTTTAGGGAAGGCCTGCGGAAAACTGCTGGGTGATAAACTCCCTCAAGACTCAGGACTGAGATTGCGTCTGGCTATGTTCCAGGACAATGCTTTCTCAATGGTCGCCAGTCAGCGAGATCAGATTGCAGTGACTGATGAAGCCAGCCTTACCTGGTTTCCCGGCTGTTCGGCACGATATCTTTTTCCGGATATTCTTGATTCCTGTAAGGCACTTCTGGCTGGCCGTTCATTGTCGTTGGCGTATCCCGACGGTCTTGCCTGTTGTGGGCTTGCCGATCTGGCGGCAGGAGATCTTAAGAGTGCCAGAAAGAGTAGTCGTACAAATATTGAAGTTATGGAAACAACAGTGGGGTCTGTTCTGGTTTCCTGTGCCTCCTGCTATGCCCACCTGAAAAACTATCCGGATCTTTTCGCTGACGGCAGCGATTGGCAGTTGCGTGCTGAAAAGCTGGCTGCACGAGTGGTTGAGTTGAGTGCTTTTCTTGAGAGCCACAAAAACGAAGAGCAGCAATTTGCCATTGAACAGGAGCATAAACTTCGAGTGTTTTATCATGACCCCTGCCATCTCCGTCATGGAGCAGAGGATGTGGATAGGGCACGGCAACAGCTGGAAAAAACAGGAAAGATAGAAGTGCTTGAGCTTCCAGATGGACCGCGATGTTGCGGCCAGGGTGGACTCTTTCATGTGGCGCATCCTGAAATTTCAGCATCCATTCGTGATCAACTGGTGCAGGATGTCCTGGCTTTGGATCCCGATATCGTAACAACCACTTGTTCCGGATGTCTTATGCAATGGCAGCAGGGATTGGCTGCCGCAGGGAGTGATGTTAAGGTGCTCCATCTGGCGCAGCTTTTGGAACAGTAACGAATCTAAAAAAGTCGTTCACAAAAAAAGGCCACATGACAAATCATGTGGCCTTTTTTTATATCTGTTTGGGGTGCTATGCTTTAGAAGGCATAGGTGAACTTAGCCCAGACATTATATCCTTCAGTCTTATTCTTTGCAGCCATCTCCCACTGATTTCTCAGTGAGAAAAACATGTTTTTGTGATTGTACCAGATACCGGGGCCGGCAGCAAAAACCTGACTGTGGTTTCCTTCGTCTTCCTTCAAGAGCGCCTGTACAGGAGCAGGAAGGGAGCTGTCGATATCATATGAATCATCGGTGGTCTGAGTATAGTAGTAACCGTTTAGGCCGAGACGAAGGCCGAGGCTGACTTCACAGGATGCTGAATAATCGAAATGAAATTCCTGGCCCGGATCGCGGTCGACATTAAATCCGTACACGGTGGCATAGTCATCCTGACTAGTGCTGAAGTCATACATGAATTTTCCTGAAAATTCCCAGCCATTTGTCATATAGGTGATGCCAAATACCGGTTCAATTGTCCAAAAATTCCTGCCCACGGACGCCATGTTGCCATCATCCTGTCCGGTTGGGATATAGATATCAGCAAGAGAGGTTACGAGGTGGAGTTTTCCCTCCTGAAGATGCCAGGCCAGGATAAAAGGACTGAAGATGATGTAGGGGACATTGGTGTCATCGTAGGATTTTGTGGATCCAGGGCCAATTGGAGCATTAAAACTCAAGTCAGTGCTGAGGACTGGCAGGAAGGCATGCATACCATAATTGCCGCCAAGAATCTGTTTGTCACTCATCCATAAAAAACGGAATACGTTGGCAAGTACCGAAACATCATCAAATGCGGCAATATCGTCACCATTATCATCCTTCATGGTATCTGCATTGTAATAGTACATATAGTCGAGAAAGTAGAAACCGGGAGGAGGAACTGCTCCTGCCATAAAGGCCTCTGAACCGTTGGAGTAACTCTGGCTGCCACCAGCCATGGCTTGACCGCTGAATGTCATAAGCAGGGCCGCAAAAAAAAGGGGGAATACTTTTTTAATCATCTTATTTCTCCGTTGTATTGACTGGTTATGGCTTGTCGCTATTATTTTAGATGGCAATAGTGTAATATTATTTTCAATAAATGCACTCAAAAATAGAAAATGTAGAGCAACGATGCAGATAAAGAGTTTTTACGGTACTATATTGCATACTGTGCGTTAAACCTTGCAGTGTGCTGAGAGTACGTGTAAAAAATGAGAAACTCATTTTAAAGACCACAGATCTAGAAAAATTCTGGAATAAATCATGGCATATACCCCGGTTGTAGGAAGGTCTATCCGGCGACAGCTGGAAGAGAGAGAGGAAGAAATTCTTTCCCCCCATGCATGTCTCAATAAAAATACAGCAGGCCGCATGCGCGTCGAAAAAGACGATGAGTGTGATATCCGGATGCCCTTTGAACGGGATCGGGATCGTATTACCCATTCCAAGACCTTTCGCCGTCTAAAACATAAAACCCAGGTGTTTCTGGCACCTGCCGGTGATCATTATCGCACCCGTCTCACTCATGTCCTGGAAGTCTCACAGATTGCCAGAACCATGGCCTCGGCACTGTGCTTAAATGGACCGCTGACCGAGGCCATTGCCCTTGGTCATGATCTTGGGCACACTCCCTTTGGTCATGCGGGAGAGGCAACGCTAAACGAATTGCATCCGGGAGGATTTCGCCATTATGTCCACAGTCTGCGGGTTGTGGATTTTCTGGAGAATAAAAGGCAGGGACTGAATCTTACTTTCGAGGTTCGTAACGGAATTGTTAAACATTCCAAGGGCCGCAATGATATTTTCCCCAAGAATGACTCGGAACTTCCAGTGACTCTTGAGGGGCAGGTGGTACGGGTTGCTGATATTGTGGCCTATGTGAATCATGATATGGATGATGCTCTGCGTGCCGGTATTTTGAAAGAGAATGATTTGCCAGCAGATATCAGGGCAGTGGTTGGAGAGAGACATTCGAAAAGAACCGGGGCCATGGTCAGGGATCTTATCATTGAAACTCTTGAAGCGGCAGACGGCAGGTTGCATATAAGCAAGAAGATGCTGCGGGCCATCACTGATCTCAGGATGTTTTTGTATGAAAATGTCTACCGCTACTACGCGGTTCACAATGAATTTGAAAAGGCACAGCGGATTATACGTGATCTCTATAGTTATTTTATGGAGAACGGCCTGGGGTATTTTGACGGGAATTCCTGGGTAGCCTCTGGTGTTGATATGCTGGATGACGAAAAGCAGGCCCACCGTCGTGTCTGTGATTTTATTGCCGGGATGACGGATCGATACGCCATGCGTATTTATGAACAGATTTTTCTGCCAAAGCCATGGAATGCCAGCTTATAGCTTGAATTGTAAACCGCTAGGGAATGGATATTTAATAAGTTGAACGCAGTAATCTCTCGGCAGTGGGACTTTAGTCCCGCCGATTACACTTTTGGGCGGGGCTAAAGTTAAAGCCCCACTTCCGAGGGAATTATAAATCAGGTGCTACCTGGAAAATGTTCAAGTTACTTTTTGTTCATTCCTCAATAATAATATTTAACAAAAAATGTAACTATTCAGCGAAATGGAGTTTGAGTCGGAATTGCATAACGAATACGCTGGTAGGAAACTGGGGACATGAC
>CAZIDU010000129.1:0-11340 GCA_964538055.1 uncultured Desulfocapsa sp.
GGCCCTGGCTACATGTAAAATGGTTCCTGGAAGATACTTTTCAACACCCTTTTATAGAGAACAAGCTGGAAAAATAAGCGACCAATGTCAATTGTCAGGGCAAGCTGAAACATTTAAGCAAGTAAAGGGGATAGGGAAAGTATGTTCCAAGGCCTTAGTGATCTACTTGCCAGAGCTTGGAAAGTTCAGCCATAGCAAAATAGCAGCCCTGGTTGGTGTAGCTCCCTACTGTCATGATAGTGGGAAGCATAAAGGAAAGAGTAAAATTAAGGGAGGACGTAAGACATTAAGAGGTCTTCTCTATATGGGTACTCTTTCAGCTATCAAGCATAACCCTGTGATTAAATCCTTTTATGATCGTTTAATTGGGAAAGGGAAGCATCATAATGTGGCAATGGTTGCTTGCATTAAAAAGTTATTACGAATTTTAAATGCCATGGCCCAAAATGGCACACCATGGCAAGAAAATTATGGGATTAAATAAACATAGAAAGGCAATTTTTTAGTTGATTCTCGACATAGTTGCTATTCACCGAGATTTAGTTTGAGTCGGAATTGCATAACGAATACGCTGCTAGGAAACTGGGGACATGACCCAATTCATCTTTGTCTTTTGAATTGGGATCGTGTCCCCCGATTCCGGATTCAGATTCCGGATAAATATTGTGCCATTCAATAGCATGGTGAATAGTTACATATTTTCTTTGAAAAAACACGAGAACATTCTGTAAAGTACTAATAAGAAAGGGATGTAACTGTTTAGCAGTGCTCCAAGTTGGTTCGTTTAGGTTTTGGCGTAATAGTTGGCTATACGACAAATCCTAAACGAGCCAAGATGGGGTGCTGCTGAAGAGTTACAAAAAAATCATCAAATATCAGCAGGCTTCTCGTCCAACTCCTTTCCAATCCGCCACGCATCTGCAACCGAGGCCAGCCAGCAGCAAAACATAATCAAAAACGATACCTTCATAAAAACAGATGAGGCAGTAGTTGATGCTTCAGCGACAATAGACATTACTTTTGGTATTGTCGCCACCTCTCCTGCGGCAACGATATTCTGCAGCATAACGACTGCTTGGCGAACGACAGCAGTAACACAGAGAATCCCACTAATGAAGGCGATAGCAAAAAACACAGCGCCCCGGCGGTACCTTGAGAGGATAATCTGTCCTGCTCCTGGAAAGATCAGAGCTGAAAAAAGTATTCCTTTCATTACATTACTCATAAATTTAGTCCTTATATAGCTTTACATTTTTTTGACTTTCAAAAGAGTCCCCCAACAAGTAGCAGAAGGGAAAACCCTTGTATTTCCAACTTGCTATTTCATATCTTGTATTATAATCTTAACTGTAACCGTTTTGTGCGCTTGACTCCTCAAACACAAAAATCAGTAAAAATAGATAGCATCAGGTATTACCATATGACAAGCCAAGATCCACCTATATTTATTACCTTTGGAAACCGTAAAGGAGGGGTCGGTAAGACAACCTCTGTTATCAACCTTGCAAGTTACCTGGCAAACCTTGAGAAGAAAGTCCTTATTATCGACACAGATCCCCAATCCAACTGTTCCTCCACTCTACTGGAAAATTTTGATGACCGAAACAAGTACTCCCTTATTGATGCACTTGAAGCCCCCAAAGGAAAAACGCTGCTGTCAAAATTTGCCTGTAAAACTTATCATCCCAGATTGAAAATCATTCCAAACACAACTCAATGCATGCTCTGGGAAAGAAAAAATGCAAAACACTCGGACGCAGTTTTAGGGATCAGACGGCTGGTCAACCAAGACCCCAAATTAAATGAATACGATTTTGTCTTTTTCGATACCCCGCCAAATCTTGGGGTAATGATGAATAATGCCCTTATGGCATCGGATTATGTTATCATCCCCATTCCGCCATCCGACCAATTCGCCCTTGATGGCTTAGCTGCTTATCTTGAACTCATTGGAGGGATCCGAAAGCACAACAACAGATTAAAACTCCTTGCTGTACTCATTACTAAATATGATCCTGACTGGGGCAATTCCGCATACAACCTCAATCAGATAATAAAATATTTTACCCAAAAGGGAATAAGTATTTTTCACACTCATATCCATAACAGTCCTGAAATTGATATGGCCCATGTGGAAAGAAAACCGGTGATCGAATCGGCACCCGACAGCAACGGTGCTAAAGAATATTCTGCCTTGGGCCGAGAACTACTGGAAATTTTCAATGTAATTTATAGGAAGAGATCCATTTGACTCTTTTTCCCTGAACCTACTGATTTCACACAAGCCTTTCCATAATGCCTTTACAAATGTTTTACAAACTCTTTAGCTCAGAATTGCTCAGGTGGTAAATGGTATTTTTTTATGCTATGCTGATAAGTTAGAGCGACTATTCAAATATTTTGCAACTTTTCCCCAGACCGCCCCCTACTAACGATTGATATGCCAAAAGAGAACACAAACATAGCTGACATTTGCAGTACCATCCATTCAGCAGACAAAATTGATCCTTTTGAAGGGCTCGATCTTGATGAAATATGTGTTTCTCCGAATCAAATAAATGAGGCATCAGCTCAAGAAGCTGACAGCAATGAGCTGTTTGAGCTGAACCCTCTAGATGATATTGACCTGGAAGGTTTATCGGTAAATCCCTATACAGTAACTGGGACCCAAACAGCTACAGGTATACAATCCCAGTCACAGAATAAGGTAAACTTCGTTATCATCCCCGGTAAAGAGTCGGATGAAGAGGAAGTCAGCAAAAAACAGCATTTCAAAAGACCTGTCCGTTCTCTATCAAAAGATACCTCCCGTCCCCCAGTAAAACAAAAACAGGCCTTTATCAACCCGATAATAGAAAAGGCCTATCACTATGCAGAACTCACCCAAATACGGGAAAAAGTCTTTTCCAGCCTGGAAGAATCCGGTGGTAATACGCTTCTTATTGCCAGCCCCCACGACAACACAGGCAGCAGTCTCCTTGCTGTAGCACTTGGGTACAATGCGGCATGTTCCTGTCAGAAGAGAGTACTTCTTATAGATTGCAATATGCGTCGCGCAGGACTACATGAGTTTTTCAACCTCCCACAGTCACATGGATTCACAGAACTTATTCAGAACGACCTGCCATGGCAGGCAGTGGTTAAAAATACAGGAGTAGAGAATTTAAGTGTCATTACTGCTGGCGAACACTGTGCCAACTTTTCAGAATATATTCGTTACTCACATATCCCCGAACTACTCCAGGCAATCAGGCATCATTTTGACCTGATAGTTTTTGATACATCCCCTGTTCTTGCTCCAAACAGAAATAATGTTAATATTGTTTCCCTGACTTCTGAGGTGGATTATTTCCTTTTAATAACAAAACAGTCCGGGACAACAAAGGACGATCTAAAAGAAACAAAAAATGTTATTGAAGCGGGAAATGGATCAATTGATGGTATAGTTCTCAATGAACATACACCAGACAAAAAGACAAATCCATACTCAAGTAAACACTCCAACACCTGATACTAACCAATGAACCCACAAGCTCAACCCGGGCCGATTGACCCGAAATTTCTTATAGCAAAATATCTGACTCCCGTCCTGGAACATAAATGGATTGTACTCTTTTCCTCACTTGTTGGCCTGGCGTTAGCGTTACCTGTAAGCTTTATTGTCCAGCCTGAATACAGCAGCACAGCTGTTACTCAACTGGAAACTCCCCGGGCCCAGATGATTTCAGAAGTTACAGAAGAAATTTCGGCAAGGTCTGGTGGCAAGAATGATATAACAGCCGCTGTTGAGCGCATGAACAGTACTGCATTTCGGACAGAGGTTTTCAAGATCCTTCCCAAACAAATGCATGCCGACCTGGAAACTCCTTTGGGGGTCATAGGACAGTTAAAGAAAAAAATATCTCCTTATAAAGATAAAATTCTACAAAGAGAACCGGTTGACCCAACTGCACAGGCAACAATCACCCCAAAACGTCTCAATAAACTCAGCAACCGTGTCACAATAGAGGGAATTCCAAGGAAGGGAGTAATCCAGATAACAGGCACAACCTATGCCCAGGAAATGGCAACAGTTTTAGTACAAAGCTATATCGATATCTGGGTTGCCCTGAACATGGAAACCAACAAAAGCCTAATCCGTCATGAGCTTGGGTTCACCGAAACCCAGAAAGATGAATATTTCAAGCTGCTGAAGGATTCAGAAAAAGAACTTCGCCTCTTCAAACAAAAATTTGAAATTCCGCCAGCGCTCTCATCGGTTACCGATATGGAACTCCAAGCCCAACTGGATGTTTTACAAAACAAAGTACAAAATGCGAAGGTCCGCTATGAACGAATAGATGATATCTACCTGGATCTGGTAAGAAAAGAAAAATCAGTAGTAAATAACATTAAGGTTATCAACCCGCCCCAAGCCCCCCTGCACCCATCACAGGACAAGCGCCTTCAAATCATCATCATAGGGCTTTTACTTGGTGCTGCTGCAGCTATCGTCCCCATCCTTGGATGGGACTATTATCGTGGCAATATTCGTCATAAGAACGATGTAACCGGCGCAGTCGACATTCCAATAATTGGGAAATTACCTACTATAAAATAAACGTAACTTCACTGAATTTGAGTTTGAGCCGGAATTGAATAACTAATAAGATGGTAGGAAACTGGGGACATGACCCAATTTGTCTCTGTCTTTTAAATTGGAATCGTGTCCCCAGATTCCGGGTAAACATTGCGCCGTTTCATAGCATGGTGAATACCAAATAAACAATTATGGTTACTATTGATGGAATCGTAAAAAAAATCATACTCTGGTATATCTCGTCATTCCCGAAAAGACGGGAATCTATTCATTTTAACCTGTTCCGGATTCCCACTTTTTCTGGAATGACGGAGCAGGGGGTTTTTTACGAATCCATCACTATTAAAGCGTCTACAAAACATTGGAACAGGGGCTTTAGCCCCTGCATAAACACTACAAATTCCATGGACAGAGGTAGTTATCTTTCCTTCGTTGAATAGCAACTATATATCCTAACTTTGTGCTACTAATACAGTCATGAGCAAATTATTATTCCCCCTCACTCTGGTTCTATTCACAACACTCTGTTTTGCCCACTCTGCATATGCACGTCTCAACACCCTTACCGGGGGCCTATCATTAAACTATGATTATGATGAAACTGTTTATGATAGAGACGATACAAAAGCACTCACAGATATAAACCAGAGCAGCTCTTTAAAACAATTCAGCATTGGTCCCCTTCTTATTTTTGAGACAAAAAGCAGCATCGACAATCTCACCATCCGTTTTAATCCCAGTCTTAGCTACGACCAGGAGGAAAGCCAGAGTAATATCGATCATAATTTCCGGATTTCAGCCTATCGAAATTTCACCAATCGTTTACGTTTTGATCTCAGTGACAGCTTCATTTATTCAGACGACCCAGATCTTATAGAAGACGACAACAGCTCTGACTATAATAAAGGTCGCAAACGATACTGGAGCAACGACTTCAATCTGAGCTCAAAATACGCGTACGCAGCTAACAGTTCATTGGGCGGTGGATACACCTATCGCATATTACGAAATGACGATACGGGTATTGGAGGATATGAAGATTACGACAAACATACCGTAAATATTTCTTTGCTGCATCAATTCAACAAATCATGGAATATTGATTTTTACACAAGTTACACTCGAGGTCTTTTTGATCCACCGGATCAGGAATTAGTTGCAAGTGTAGAGAACGGCCTGGAAAATTCCTCCCCTGGCATAACCGATGCTATCAATACAGATAATCTTTCAAATGATTTGTCTGAATATCGTGCAACAACGGCCGTTAACTGGGTTTTCACCCAACATAAGATTTTTTCAGCTACTCACAGCTATACTGGCAGCAACTATGATGCTCTCCTTCGCAACGACACCAATCTCCAGAATCTAACCTTTGGCGCCCAATATAAACCTAGTAAACGACTCTCTTTTGGACTTGGTGGCGGTCCGTCGTATGAAAAAACAGAAACATTCGATGCAAACTGGGACTACAACGCTCACCTTAACCTGGATTACGCCCTCTCAAAAAGATCAAATGTCTCAGCAGGAGTGGTAAAAAGCTACGACATCCAGAATTTTTCACAAAATAATAACAGCCTAGGAAAAGATGAGGGCCTCACTGCTTTCTGGAAATGGCAGGTCAAACTCTCCCATAAATTCACACCCGACCTCAATGCTTCTTTATGGGCAAGTTATCGCGATGAACAACAGGAAAGCATACTGTATGGTTTAGCAAATACCACTGCAACCAATGCAGATTTGAACACTATAGACAGTGAAACACTCAGAGAAGAGACTGTCTACAACAGACAAATTTATGAGGCCGGTGGTTCACTAAAATACAGTTTTCTTCAATGGTACACGACATCGCTCAAATACACATACAGGCAACAGAACTCAGATGTCATTAATGACAGTTATGATGAACATCGTGTCCTCGTAACACTTTCACTGCAAAAAGAATTGCTTCGGTGGTAAATAGAGAACAAAGTGAACCTTCGATTTGCAGTATCATTACCACGACAATTAATCGGCAAGAAAGTCTCTAATTGTTTTGATAAGCAGAGGACTAGGAACGATATTACGAATCTCATGTTCAAACTTCTCTCCTCCTGAGAACCTCTCTATCTTCTCTACTAGTTCTACCTCATCAAAAGCAACTGTTATATAATTGAGTTTTAAAAACCGTTGAGCGGTTGCAAATTGATGATCGTTTCGGTGCTCCCCCAATGAAGCTTTCCTAGGCATAACAATTATCGGTTTCCCTAATTCTAAGGCTGTTATGATAGTTCCCATACCAGCGTGCGCAATAATCACATCTGCCTCTATGAACTTCTTGTTAAATTCACCAGGGTTAAGGAATTTTTTATATCCAATTGTTTTTGGTTTCCATTCAGTCTCACCAATCTGGGCAAAAATTTCCTGGTCAGTTTTTTGAGCACATTCATCCACAGTGCGGATCAATCGATCAAATGGTAATTGTTCTCCTACCGTAACAAATATCACAACACCGCTCCGACATAACTAGGCCCACCCGGAACAGCAAGTTTTTCCCATTGAGTAAGCCATAAATCAGCATATTTTCCTGCTTTTTTTCCAGACAAAGACAATTCATCAACATTGGCAATGCTGTCCAGCCATATCGTTTTAGCACCCAATTTTTTTCCAAAGAAAACAGCTAAGAATCCAGGGGCTGCACCAGTTGAAACGACGACATCAGGCCGGATAAGAAGAATACGTACCAACATGATGCAAGCAAGCCATAGTAACTTCAATTTATTCCAGCGACTGGCATCAGGCACAACAATAAACCGATTGTCCCCAACAGTAGTTGAATATTTGGCCTCAGTAGTCATAAAGATAAGCTCACAACCATCGAAAGCAGGTAGCAATCTATTTAACTGCACCCAATGGCCACCGGCTGATGCCACTAACATGATTTTTTTTAACTTAGCTGACACTTTCAAGCACCTTACTTATCTATATTTTTTTCTCGACTACTCATATCACGCTCCCAGCAACTGAAACCATATAATTTACGTTGATATTTAGCCCTTATTCGCGACACCATATTAACATAAATATATATTGGTAACCTCACCCAGTTGCTCGGGGTTCTAAGTAAAACAAGAAAAGCAGATCCATATTTTTTTTCTTCACGATTCATTAATTCAGGAAATTTTTCAGCCAACTCGTATCTTCCCAATCTGCTTCGAGTTTTTATTTTTATCAAATCAGACAATTTAGCCGGAGAGCGCACATCAGAATGACTCTGTTGAACAGCTACCCTTTCGTCCTTTTTAAATATCGCCCGAATAAAACCATCATCGGCAATTATATCTGGGAACTTGTCAAATCTTCCTCGCCCTTCCTCCGATAAAGCATAAACTCCTGTACCAATCATGCCTTCTTTCACATAAGGTAATTGCTGCCAAATGTAATAGAAACTTTTAACAAACCATGATGATCCACGAAAATCCATTCGCATAGTAGAAGAGGCTGCCAGACAATGTCCTTTAGAGAGCTCTTCAGCTAGAGCCATTACGGATTCTATAGAAAGGACAATATCGGCATCGAGATACACACGGGGAAACACAGAGGTTGCCTCATCGCCCAAATTAAGGGCATTGGTTTTTGATGCCACAGATGTTTCAATGCATTTAATCTTAGTGCCAAAAGAACGAACGACGCCAGCAGTATCATCTGTACAACCATTACAAACGACCACAAGTTCAAGAATGCCGCATTGTGCTGCTGGTAAAAGAACCTGAAGAGTTTCAGCAATAAGGTTAGCTTCATTGTGGGCAGGAATAATAACTGAGATCACGACTCACCCATGCTATTGTCACAAATTTCACAAGTCACTATACGTCTCACTACTACAGAAAATATTCACTAAGCAAGCCACTCTTTTCGTCGCCTCCAAACTGCACCCCACACTTTTTTTGACTCTTCTGATTTTTTCTTTCCTAAAGATGTCAACAACCCATGGATTAGATATCGGGACAAAGGCCACCCAGCAAGCATAGCCACCCCCAGTGGAACAGTAACTGGGCTAAAATGGCGACGAATTAGAAGTACTTTCGCTTTTACCAGTCGCACCAATTTATCTGAAAGAATCCTCTCCGAAGCACCTCCATAGTGGACAATAGTAGCGTCTGAGGTAACCATAGGCCTCGCACCCTCTTTTTTTGCACGCAGACACAAATCCGCCTCCTCACCATACATAAAAAAATCAGGGTTAAAGCCCCCCATTTCTTCCCAGAAATCCCTTTTAATAAGCAGGAAACAACCAGAAACAATATCTACTGTTCGAGTGCCTTCCCTATCCCACCCTCCAATCCCTTCAGGATTGAACAGGTTTGTCTTACGAAACAACGAGGAAAACCCTATCACCTGGCTAAAAAGACTCCAAAGGGTTTGTCTTTGCCAACACGAAGATGGGTTAAGCCTTCCGTCGGCAAAACACGTTTTACCGCCCCATATTTTTGCCTCTGACTTATCTTTAGCAAAAGATAAGAGTTTATCTATCGCCTGATCCAATATCAAGGTATCTGGATTCAGCAATAGCAGGTATTCACCAGTGGCTACTTTAGCGGCTTCGTTATTGCCCTCTGCAAAACCAATATTTTCTTTATTAGCTATAAGGTGAACCCTACCCTGGAAAGCATTGTAAATTTTTTCCGGAGAATTATCTATTGAGTTGTTATCAAGAACAATAACCTCAAAAGGGGTATGTGCACAGTCTACTGAAAAAACAGAATCCAAAGCCTTAAGTGTTAGATCACACGTATTATAACTGATGACTAAAATGGAAAGCAGCATATCAGACATCTCGATGATCTAGGCTGTCAGAGAACCAACGTTCATCATAAGCATATGCTGCAATAGCTATGGTTAAGTATAAAAGCATGGTAATTTGACCAAAATACGCAACAGATAAAAATGTAACACAATGGCCAATCATCATGACTGCCACTCCCCACCATAACCACTGATCATCAATTTCAGTTTGAGATTTTGAATATGCAACTAATGTTGTGATGACCTTATAACACAATATTATAAACAGCAGCATTGTGAAGAAGCCACCTCGGACCCCTTCCAACAAATAATGATTGGTCACGTCTGTAAATGTCGCCCAAGTATGTGGCCAATATTTGGTATGCCATTGTGGTCCAAGATCTCCATAACCGAGCAACCACCAATTAGAAAATTCTTTGACGGCGGCATCAACCAACATATATCTGTGGTATCCAGTTGAACTGCCTTTAATTGATATTCGGACATACAGGAAATGCCATAACGGTGATTCCCTTATCACATGAATAAACAATGCAGTAAAGAACATAACTCGTGCTAATACAGAGCTATACTGCTTCCACTTAAAAAACCAAAGAAAGCCAATCATTGCTGCAAGTGCTACTATAGGCCCACTGGAGGAAGAAGCATATACAAAAAACACACAACAAAAAATAGACACTAACCTAGTTTTACTCTTTCCAATTTTATAATCAGCCCAGAAAAGTGGTACTAATGCAGCAGCAAAAGAGCCAAACAAGATAGCATGACTGAATGTACCAGCAGCCCGAATCTCACCATCCCGGACAGAAATTGCACTCCGACCCAGAACTGAAAACAAATTATTTGCGGAATAAAACTCAAACAGTACAAATGGCAACAACACAATCACGCAAATAGAAAATATTTTTATTATTAACCGTATACTATCCCTTGAATAAATAGAGTATCTAATAACCAAATAAATAATGATACTATCGACGAAGACTCCACTCTTAAATATAAAGGCTCCAAACTTATCGTGACTAGCTAGCAAATACACAATCGTCCCTAACAAGTTGTATATAATGAAACACTTATCTATTACATTCAACCGAATCCTAACATGATCACCACAGGCATATATTTTAAGCAGAGCAACTAGAGCAATTATTCGGACAGCATAAAAATCAAGAGTCCCGATTTTAACGGAGATATCTGCCGGTAAAAAACACATTGAAATAATCAGTGGAACAACCACATTTTCTTTTCTTACCATTACAATGCTTAGGCTTAGAAAAGAAAGAAGGGTTAAAAATGCTGGGGTTGTATTATACAAATTGAGTCCACCAATCAGATGAATGATTCATTAACGTAGCGAAAAAGTACCTTTTACTAGGGAACCTTAAAAAGAAATGCTAAGATCAATCGATGCTACTACATTCAAATTTCTGCAACTTAACAAGTAATATCTCATGACATTTAAATGAAAAACATTTTTTACTTAGTCTTAGCTTTTGTACTCTCTTCAGGTATTTTGGCCACCACAACTTTTTCATACTACAAACAAAAGAAAACAAACCGACTTTATAATTATAAATTAAAAAAAACTTATCCCAATCACGTTACAATTAAAAGTAACAATATAATATTATACGGGGATTCTCGAATCTTTGAGTGGGGGGAACCTGATTTCGGAGCAAACTTTGAACCCATCAACTATGGCGTTGCAGGGGCAACAACAGAAGAGACCTTACATCTAGTTGAAAATACCATTTTTGATATCAATCCAAAATGGTACATAGTTCAAGTGGGCATAAATGATCTTGTTACTGCTAGTATGTTAGACACAAACAATCAACAAAGAATTCAAACCAAAACATTACTCAACATAAAAAGAATTATAAAAAACCTTTCTTCAAGTGATAGCCACGTAATAGTTTTAACTATCGTTCCACCAATTTCACCTAGTTTCTTCAAGCTGTTAATATGGGGAAAGGGAA
>CAZIDU010000130.1:0-11274 GCA_964538055.1 uncultured Desulfocapsa sp.
AACTTGAAATAAATGTAGAAATGAGACCAGCAACGGTTTTCCAATGAAATCTTGTCATTTCAGTAAGGTAGGTTAACTCGCAACATAACAGTAGTATGTTTACTTTTTGGCAAATGTTAAAAAGGTGGACATGCCATTGGCAATGTTTATTCAACCAACCAACGATCCACATTCAGTGTAAATCCGGGCTATTCGTTCACATTTCTCCCCGTAATACTGGTAGATTTACGCGGTAAATCGAGGCAAATCAAAGGGCCAATGATAAAAAATTGCCGCAATTCCTTCTTGTATGTGTAATTTTACTACGACCCCAATTATTTCTGTCATGCTGACAGAGCTCATCCTGTTGAAAAGGCCCCATCCTCAATAGGCCTACCGAACGCTGCTTGGGATTCTCAGACTTGGCAAAGCGTATGGAGACAGTCATCTTGAAGCGACATGCGGCCGTGCACTTTATAGCAACACACTATCTTATAACAGCATAGAGTCAATTCTTAAAAATGGACTCGATCAAAAATCGTTACCCGAAAAGAGCAGTGGAAAAGATCCTGTCAAACATAAAAATATCCGCGGTGCTGGTTACTTTCAATCTACCACTCACTAAAGGAGAGAATTATGCTGTTTCTGTAATCAGCGCTTTACTTTCCTGCCAAAATCATCGGAATATTTTCCTTCTTTTTCTTTCTTCAATAATCCGGCAAAATCGTTTAAAAGCTAGTTTAGCAAAAACAAAGGTCTTACAAATTTACCCTGAAAGTTTCATCTTGCGGGCTAACACAGAGCCAGAGGTAAATTGCAGCTGAATCTACAGCACATTCTCTTGATTCTCATGTAGCAACTGCATTTACAAGACTTCCAGGCCAAGGTCGGTTGGACTGAACAAAAGTGCTCATATCGGGTAACAAAAGTCTGTAGTAAATTCAAATTCAGGCTAACGCAGCAACGCATTGCATTTTTTCATATCGGCCATGGATGACAAAGGTACGATTTTCTTAAAATATTTGAAGACCGTCACAACCTCAAACCAACCCTTGTAATCAGCCAGTTACCCATTAAACATTGGCATGAACAGATCGGTGATCCTACGATGGCTGACGCCATTATCGACCTTCTTGTTCATAGTGCACAAAAATTAAGGCTCTGTTCGCGTTAAGTGTGGAATTTTGTTTTCTGTAGAATGATTATGTTGAAATCTAGGGTGTTATGATTACACCAGTAGCTTTGCTTTAACCCAGTCTACGGGTTTTCAACACTTAACGCGAACATAGCCAAAATTAAACTTACAGGAGATTCCATGAGAAAAAAACAGCAAACTTGACATAAAATATAAGAACAAAGTAAAGACTAAATAAAGCGTCGCTACGCTTCGATACTCGTGTCCGAAATTACTGGAACGGGTGTCCGAATTCAGTGGAATACGCAGAAGATGAGGAAATCACCTTTATGCTGGTCGAGTGGCTTTATGCCCTGTTACTTTTGGATGTTCAAAGCCATCCCCTCCTCCCTGTTTTTAGCCCGCTTGCAGTCAATGGGACGGCCTTTAATGATAAGAATGAAAAACCATAATATGTCCTCTATTTCACTTGGAGTGTTTGTATGAAATATTGTTTAACAGTAAGGAGGTTTGAAGAACAGGATACCAATATAAATTGTCCTTTCCTCTCTAAATATGATGATTTTGATATGTACATAAACTCTCTTATTGAAGATATTGGGGGTATTGATGGCGTTTTGGATGTCAATCGTGAAGGTTCTGCCATAACGCTCAACTTAGAAATAGAGATGAATAAAACAACTCTTCAGGAAGCTATGAAGCCATGTTTTAGCGATAAAAGAGCATGTGAATACAAATATGTGTCACTGCAAAAACTGCGAGATTAGTATGTTAGTCCAGATAGCTTATTGTTGTTAGAGTAGGTCTGATTCAATGTGTTCATGTATAGATTATGGACGCGTATTATTTTTTAGTAGCTTTGTCTCCTATCATCGTTACCTTGGTTCAGCTCTGTGGCCATAAAAAATTATGAGTTAAATTATGTCAGTAAATAATGCCTTTGTATGGGTTACCCCTGCATTTGGAGGGAACATCCCATGTGCGGATCATACATGGGTTACGTCATATGACAGTAGAAAAACGGAACTCCCTAATTTATCTGCGGTTGAAAAATCGCAAGAATTATATTGGCACTGTAAGGGTAGTTTTCATGTTGCTGGGAAAAGTTCTCGAGCCAAACTTGGATTAGCTCTAATGTGCAGCCTTGATAAACAAACTGCCACGTGCTTGGTTGTGCCCAATAGTGCGACTGAATCAGGGACAATAAGAAGGTATGCCATTGATGGTGTTTGCCATCAAGTCACAAACCAAGTCATAGCGATTTCAACTACGCAGTTCCTCCAGACCTTACGACGAAACGTTAGAGGATACAAGCTAAGCTGTATCATCTACGGTATATATGGTCGAAGAAGAAGGGAGTGGTATAATAAACGATATTTGTGTACTGTAACGCCCCGTTTAATTATGCCCATACATTCTCATTTCATGCGTTGCTTGTTTCACTACCCTAAATTATCATCCGTCAGGGACAGTTTAGAAAATGCACGAAAAAAGCTACTAGCTGACATTGACAATATTGGAAGAATAAAATTTCATGCCAACGAGACGAACCAGCAAAGAGCAAAGGAACTTAATAAGAGAATTAATATTTATCTTACTGAATCATACTCAATAATAAAAGAAGCAGGTACCTTAAACCATGGCTTCGTATTTTTCCAAATATTCGGAATTAAACCTAATGAGAGAATAGACTTAATAGACCCAGAATTATTTGCCCTCCCTTACGACAACGACAACCGTGATGAAATAGGGGATTGAGCGTTTAGAAGTTGAAGGAAGCACGTGTGATACAGGCGTAGATCATCGGCTCATTGTGTAAATCGCCTATATTAAAAACCCTGCTATTGATTGGAACATGTAATAAAGGATGTACAGATGGTAGATAAAAATATACCCGTAACCATCCCTCAAAAGGATGTTGCTATTATTGAAAGGACCAGCTGCCTTCTCTCGATTACTAAAAAACTCCTTGCAAACCGTACCACCTCGCTGGTGGAGCTACAGGAACAGGCTAAACTAGTTATAATTACTAGCGATATAGCTTCGGTAACCTCCATCGCCATCAGTTCTGACGGGCGCACGATTATTTCTGGAAATGGTGACAAAAATATCCGTCTCTGGGATTTACAAAGCGGTAAGGAGATTCGACGGTTCGAAGGGCATGAAGACCGGGTCACTTCTATCGCCTTTAGTCTCGATGGTCGCATGATTGTCTCAGGGAGTAATGATAGGAGTGTCCGTCTCTGGGATTTACAAAGTGGTAAGGAGATTCGACGGTTCGAAGGGCATGAAGATGAGATCCATTCCATCGCTTTTAGCCCTGATAGTCGTATGATTGCTTCTGGTAGTGGGGTTTGGGAATGTACCGATGCTAATCTCCGTCTCTGGGATTTGCAAAGCGGTAAGGAGATTCGACGGTTCGAAGGGCATGAGGGTGGTGTCAACTGCGTCGCTTTTAGCCCCGATGGTCGCATGATTGTCTCAGGAAGTGATGACAGGAGTGTCCGCCTCTGGGACGTGCAAAACGGTAAAGAGCTTCGACGATTCGAAGGGCATGGTAATTGGGTCAATACCGTTGATTTCAGTCCCGACGGGCATATGATTGCTTCCGGTTTGGGATGTACTGATGCTAATCTCCACCTCTGGGACGTGCAAAACGGTAAAGAGCTTCGACGATTCGAAGGGCATGAGGGTGGTGTCAACTGTGTCGCTTTTAGCCCCGATGGTCGCACGATTGTCTCAGGAAGTAATGACAGGAGTGTTCGCCTCTGGGACGTGCAAAACGGTAAAGAGCTTCGACGGTTCGAAGGGCATGGTGATTGGGTCAATTCCGTTGATTTCAGTCCCGGCGGGCGTATGATTGCTTCGGGAAGCAGGGACGGTACTACACGGTATTGGGATCTACAAAGCAACAGGGAGATTCGACAGTTCAAAGTGTATGAAGAATCAGGGGATGAGATGGGCGGTATCTCTGTCGCTTTCAGTCCTGACAGTCTGATGGCTACTGTAATAAGTGTGAGCGGCGTTTATTACAATAGCATTTTCCTTTTGGATTTGCAAAACGGTGAGGAAATTCGACGGTTCGAAGGGCATGAAGATGATGTCACTTCTGTCGCCTTCAGCCCCGATAGTCGTATGATTGCCTCAGGTGGGGGTGACAAAATTATCCACCTCTGGGATTTGCAAAGCGGTGAGGAGATTCGACGGTTCGAAGGGCATGAAGATTTGGTCACTTCTGTCGCCTTTAGTCCCGATAGCCGAACGATTGTTTCTAAGAGCAATGGTAATAGTATCCGCCTCTGGGATTTGCAAAATGGTGAAGAGATTCGACGGTTCGAGGGGCATAAGTATGGTGTTAACTTTGTCACCTTCAGCCCCGATAGCCGCATTTTCGTTTCTAAGAGTAGTGACAACATTATCCGCCTCTGGGACGTGCAAAACGGCAAAGAGCTTCGACGATTCGAAGGGCATGAGGGTGGTGTCAACTGCGTCGCTTTTAGCCCCGATGGTCGCACGATTGTCTCAGGAAGTAATGACAGGAGTGTTCGCCTCTGGGACGTGCAAAACGGTGAGGAAATTCGACGGTTTGATGGGCATTTAGATTGGGTCAATTACGTTGATTTCAGTCCCGATGGGCGTATGATTGTTTCGAAAGGCCACTATGACGGGGTTTATGACCATGACCTAGAACAGGAGGATGCTTACTCAAGTTTTCATCTCTGGGAAGTGCAAAGCGGTGATGAGATACGGAAGTTCTATGGAGAAGGACATCTTGAAACCTACGTCGCCTTCAGTCCTGACAGTCGTACGATTATCTTATGGCATGCAAATGGATTCAGTTTCTGGGACGTTCAACGTGGTGAAGAGTTTGCAAGTTACCATTTTGACCAATGTTGTATTTATTGTAACCAATGTTATGGCGCTTATTATTCTTCTGCCTTTAGTCCTGATAACACAATTTTTATAACGACCTGCTGTGATGCAACCTGCCTCTGGGATATGCAAAGCGGTGAGCGAAAAGTAGAAACACATCGTTTAACAAATGGCGAATGGATCAATATAACTCCCGACGGCTACTTCAACCACTCAGAACATGCTAAACGCCATATCGCCTTTCAGGGTAAGGATGGAAAACTGTTCTTTGATGAAAAACTCTACAAACAATATTACCGTCCCGACGGTCTGTCGACCCTCAAAGGTGGAAAATAATGAGTGGGTCTGTAATAAAGCGGCTTGAGCTTATCAAAACTGCCATCGCCTTGGAGGATGAAGAAATCATCGCCATGCAGGTAGAGCAGCTTACTACCGGTGTGATTGATGAAGGTGTCGATGCTGTTCTTCAAGCTCTGCGTATGCATCGTTATGACCATGCCATGCTGCAGATAGAATCGTATCTAAAAAGTAATAGCGATATGGTTGTCTACGATGACCCCGAACTCCTTGGATTACGCCTGGAACTCAAGGTGCTGGAAAAGCGGTTGCAGGAACTTGACGGGCGAAAAAATGAATACTTACATCTTATCTGTGATTTCAACACCCTATACAACCTTCGTCTTGGTGCTCTGATCGAAAAGATACTCCTGGTCAAAAAGGAGATTGCCGAAACCATCAGGGAGCGAAAGATCCGTGGCATCCGTGAGATGGAGGCGCGACGGGAGGCACTTGGCCGCAAAGTAGAAAAGGCAAAAAGAAAGAAAAAGAAATTGACTAAGCAACTCGACGATGCTGATGATGAAGAGTTCGACGAGATCCTTGAAGAGCTGAAGCATGCCAGAAAGGAGCACAGCCAACTGAAGGAGGAATACAAAGAGGAACAGCGACGCTTTGATAAAGCTGAAGAAGAGTTTGGAGATGAATCCGAAGAATACCGTGACGCCGATGAAGAACATGAAAAGTTCAAGGAAACTTACAAAGAAGTACTGGAGAAAAACCCCTTTGAATTAGATAAAGATGAACAAGCAGAACTTAAGTCCCTCTATCGAAAAGCCTGCAAATTTTGTCACCCGGATATTGTTGCTGATGAACTGAAAAAACAAGCTGAAGACATCATCAAGCGGCTCAACGATGCCTATGACCGTAAAGATATTACTGAGGTAGAAGAAATTTTCCTCTCGTTGGAAAAGGGAACAATCTTTAATGTAGCAAGTGATACGATTGTCGATATTGACAAGCTAAGAAATAAAATCGCTCAGTTAAGAAAGATGAGTGAAAATCTTGAAAAAGAGATTGAAGAGATCAGGAACAATGAAATCCATAGAGTAGTCAGGGAGATAGGTGACTGGGAAAGCTATTTTAATGAGATAAGTAACCAATTGCAAGAGGAACTGGAAAAGTATGAAGAGATTCTAAGAGACGAGAAAGATCGGGATGAGCAAGTAAAGGTGGAAAATAATTCCGACTATCCTTTTTTCGATTTCTCGGACCCCGGTTATGAAAAAGCATTTGATGAGTATGCTAAGAAATATTCTGAAATGAACGATTCTTTTGACGGGGATGACGATTACTGGGAAGAAAAGTTTTGAATGAAACTGTCTGAAAACCTCACTGCTTTTTTCTGGGTCTGGGTTGTTGTGCTGGTATTAAACCAGATCATTTTTTTCGGAGGGTGCTTCACACCCTACTGTTTGGCGGCGGCTCTCCCTCACACTCTGTTCGTCGCTGGAATTATTTCGTTTTTTCTGCGTAAAGATGCCGGAAAGGAAGAAAAAGCACAGGGATATCAGGGATATCCGGGGACAGTATATGTATCTTTACCAAGATCCCAAGATCTCGCCCAGAACTTCAATTAGATATACTGTCCCCGGAACTTCAGAATTAAATTTCTTTCTTTGATGGTTAATACAATAATTTTACAAAGAATTTTTCTATCTGTCGTTGAAAGAAATTCTCTGACTTGATACGTCTTGTTTCTATATAAGATTACTTGCCCATCTGTGGCGATTGGGATGAAATCAATAGGTTTAAATTTTTTGGGATTTTTTGACCCAATTCTGGTTCTGATTGTTGGTTTTCTTAATCGTCTTGAATTTAAACTGATTTTTTTGTCAAACTTTCCACAAACGATCGCGTTGTTGTCTATACAATTATAATTCATCATAAAGTGTTTTATTATTCTTTGGTTACAATAATAAGTTATTGCCGTAAGGTTTATAGAATGGCGTAAAATCCATTGGCATTATAGTCATATAGGTACATTTCAGAAAAGAATTGCTCCTTAGACTTGATGGCATTTAGAATTGTATTCTTTTCGGTCGCAGCAACTTCTTCTGCCCATGAGAAAGGATTTATTACACCTACTAATAGTATCCCCTTGCCCCTTAATTTATACACTTCTTTTATTGATTTCTTGTCGTATTTTTTTAAGATAACTTTGCATAATTCATTGCAAAATACTTGATCAGGATCAGTTACAAATTGTTTTTTTCTTGGAATTGGTCTGTGGAGTTTGTTGGTTGCTATAGAAGAAGTCATACTCTCAGCAAGCTCAGGACTAAAGAAAGCATCTGTTATTTCAATCCATGCTTCATTGCCATCGATGGTTACAATAGCATCTGGTGGTTGTGGATTGCTAATGATGTTTAACTCTTTGCCTGTAGCTCGAAAATATTTATTAAACTTTTTAAGTACCGCTGTTTCATGTCTACTCTGTATCTCTTTTTCCTTCATGAGATTAATCCGTTGGGTACTGTTACTATTTAAATTTAAAAGATTTTATTTTGTAGTTTGCTCGGTAAATTGTCATTTAATATAGTTGAGATATATCCCTGCAACACATGCTATCGTCAATAAAACCGTTATTCCTGTCAGTATGTTGATGGACTTCTGTTGCCTTTTTAAAGTATCCGTAATAGTAGTTTGTGATTTGCTTAACTCTGAGCTTATAGTCATTGCTAGAGCGTTTTGTGTCTGTGTTCCTTCATTCCTTATCGTCACTTGAATATCAGAGCTATGCTTATCTAATCTGGTTAATAAAGTCCCATCTAATTCCCTGAATACTGTTTTGATCGTTCCTATTTGTTCTTCCAGTTTAGTAGAAAATGCTTTAAGCCCACTAATAGTATGATGGGCTTGTTTTTTTTGGCTTTGTTCTATTGAGTCGGCTAGGTCTGCTACTTGTTGTGTGGTGTTTTGGAAACGATCATCTATGGATGCTGTAATTGTATCCAGTTTAATAGCAATACCATTAAACATTTTTAGATCTATTTGAACATCAGCCTTTAGCTCTGCAAGGTCATTAAATATTGTAGAAAATTCTTCTAAGCTTTTTGAACTTTGTTCTAAGGACTTAATTGTTGTATCAATACTATCAGCTTTCCCTCTATCTAAATCCATTTTCGATTCTCTTTATAATTTTTGTAAGTCGTTCATTGTAATTGCCCAATAATACGCTAGAATCTCCAAATTCTTTTGCAGCATCGAGTACTTCCTCTTCTGTCCTGCATATTTTGTAAACGATACTCCACAAGGGGGGCCGATCTCTTTTTGCAACCAAGGTGGAAAGATTGTATACTTGGTCTTTTATGTAGTCACAGTCACTGTCGCTAAAAGCAGAAATTGTCGACAATGACTTGGTAAGGTATTTTTCATGACCACTTGTTAACTGCTTTCCTTGAAGAAGGATCGTTAATGCTGCTAGTAAATTGAGCCCCGTATTATTTTGATAACTTTCTTGAAACCTTTGCAGGTTTCCCTCCAAGTCACGAAGTTTGTCTTGTGAAATTAATTTGTTACGTGGTTGTTTTTTGTAGAAAATCCCAAACCATTTGTCGATCTTTTTATTGTTATTTTCAGCTATAGTTTGAAGAATATGGGTTGCCTGTGTAAATTTAAAGTATGCTTCTAATGATTTTTTAAATTCATCCTTACCTTCATTTGTGCTTTCATAATTCAAACAATTAAGATAAACATTCTTTAGTGATTCACGTCTGTTAGATCCAAATTTATCATGCGACCAACTTAGAAGAATTTTAGCATTTTTTTCAAAGAAGGACAGTTCGTTTTCTTCTAAAATTCTAGTGTATTTTATTCTGTCTTCATGTTCATCAAGTTGGAAATCATCAACATATGCATGGATAAAGCTGAGTAATGATTCCTCGATGGTTTGGTCTGTGTATTTAGAGTAGTGTACCGTGAATATTCCGTTAAAAAAATTCTCCACTGTCCAATCTGATACTATTCCAAGATTGGATAATCTATAGATGCCTTTTTCAACTTGTTGTTTAGATGCTTTTAATTCCCTAGCTGAAACAATGATGCTTGTATCTGGCTTAGAGTATGTTGAGTGTAACTTTGATAATAATTGTAATTCATTTTGAATAGAGTCTAGCCCCATCAGATATAAGAAGATTTGACGAAATACATCTTGACCCTTCCATTTAACTTTTTCTGATAATGCTGAGATTTTTTCAAATGATGAATCGGGATCAAAGAGTTGTGAAAGGTCTGTTTTTTCCTCAGATAATAAAATATAACATTTAGCTGGTTTTTTATCCCTCCCTGCACGTCCTGCTTCCTGATACAGAGCTTCCATAGAGCTAGGAATGCCATAATGAATTGTATATCTGATGTTACTTTTATTTATACCCATTCCAAATGCTTTAGTTGCCGCTAGGAGTGGGAATTGATTCTCTTTAAAGTTGTTTTGAACCTTAATTTTATACGCCTCGAAACTTTCATTACCTTCGTATTTTTTAGGTTCTGATCCAGAGTAATAGCCAATCTTAGTTTTAAATTTGTTTGTTAGTGAATTGGATAAAGTGTGACATCCATATTTGCCATTTACATAAGGGGTGAAAATAAGCCCACAACTTGTGTCACTTCCATTAAGAACAAATATGTTTTCGTTCTCATCTTTATCTTCTAGCAGGTTTGTTAATCTGCCATATTTGTTTCCATTATCTCTGATAACTTCAAAATCTAATTCTGGTCTTGTAAAATCCAGCAAAGTCTTAACATCGGCTTGATCGATATCAAATTCTATTTGAATATCTTTTAAAACATTTACAGAGGCAGTTGCGGTTAAACCTAAGAATTTAATAGTCCCACAATACTTCTTTATAGTATTTGAAAGATTTAAGTAGGATGTACGGAAATCATGTCCCCACTCGGATAAACAGTGTACTTCGTCAATGACTGCATAAGAAAAATTAAGAGTTGCAGATATTTTTTCTAGGCGTTCACGAAAATCTTGAGTTTGGAAACGTTCCGGTGAGATAAACACGAAGAAATATTTAGCGTTTCCGAAGCTGTTTAATATTGTTTCACGTTCTGCACCAACAACATCACTTGTGATTGATTCAACATGTTGTATCGTTGCCTTTTCAAGGTCTACCTTTTGATCGTACATCAAAGACTTGATAGGGCAAACCACGAAACTAATAGAAGGCTGTAGGAGGCAGGCAATTTGGTATATTAAGGACTTACCTCCACCCGTGGGGAGTAGCCCAATCGTATCTCTGTAGGCAAGTGCATTTGCTAATATCGGATATTGCCCATCGTTGAAATGATCATAACCAAATATGTTCTTAAGAAAAAATTCTAAATATTCTTTGTCATTATGTCCTTCTTTTTCGATTAATTGATATCTGAAATCTTTATGTGTAGAGACTCGGAAGTTATTAACTTGCTTATGTGATTTAGTCTGCGTGTCATAGAACAAATCATGATAATCAGTCCTTACAAATAGAACATTTTTGTCGATGTCAGTTTGATCTGTCCATCGTTGAAGAAGGCTAAAATCTATTGTGATTAGAGTAGGGAGGATTCTGTCATTACCTGTGTCATTTGAGAGGTTTACCTTAGGTTTGTTAAATGGTATTTTTTGAAGATATAATAAGTTTGTAAACCATAAAAAGAGGTCGTTAAGAGCAATCTCTTCATAATCTGTAATATCAGAATTAATGACACGTATGTTCCATTCTTTCTCTGCTAAAGAGAGAAGACCGCATTCCAGTAAAGACAGTATAACTACTTGAAACCTAATGACCGCTGTAGGAGTTAATTTAGAATCGACATCTTGAGGTAAATACTCAGAAAAAGATATAAAATTGGTGCGATAGAAGCTGAGGGTACGGTCATATAAAGTTAAGCGATCATTTATCAACCTTAGCTGAATTCGTATAATAAGTGCATAGCCTCTGTAGGTAGCAGAGCCCAAAACA
>CAZIDU010000131.1:0-11201 GCA_964538055.1 uncultured Desulfocapsa sp.
TGTCTTTTGAATTGGGATCGTGTCCCCCGATTCCGGATAAATATTGTGCCGTTCAGTAGCATGGTGAATAGTTCCATTTATCCTTTATATATTCTTGACTTTGAAAACTGGTGTGTATGAAATTGAATGAAAGCATACCCATTTGCAGGTGTTAAAGGGTACCCTAATGATAGAACACTGCATAAAAATCATAAGAGAAGGCGGTGAGCTTGGTTTTGATCAAGCTATGGAGCTGGCCCAAAAGGCCAATCTGACAAGTTTATGCAAGGCCGCCGCAGAACTCTGCCGTGAAATTCATGGAAAACGGTTTGATCTCTGCTCCATTATCAATGCCCGTTCAGGGAAATGTTCTGAAGATTGTCTCTATTGTGCCCAGTCTGTTCATCATAATACGGACATTGAAACTTATGACCAGATAGAGTCTCAAACTGCCATAGATCAGGCTAGGGAAAATGATAACCATGGTGTCAGGCGATTGTCTCTGGTTACGGCTGGACGGAGTTTGAACACGTCTCAAATGGATGCCATGGGCAGTCTGTATAACGCAATTGCAGAAGAGACTGAAATCACATTTTGCGCCTCCATGGGTTTTCTTAGCAAAGAGACTGCCCAGCAGCTGGTTACCTTTGGTGTTAGTCGTTATCACTGTAATCTTGAAACTTGTCGGCAGTTCTTTCCCTCAATCTGTACCACTCACACCTGGGAAGAGAAGGTGGAGACCTTAAAAATTGCCAGAGCCGCAGGGATGGATCTCTGCTCCGGTGGTATAATCGGTATGGGGGAATCGCAAGAGAATCGTTTGCAACTCGCCTTTGAATTACGGGATCTTGAAGTCCTTTCTATTCCCATCAATATCCTTAGCCCTATTGAATCCACTCCGCTTGGACATATCAAAGCAATCTCCCTTGAAGATGTCCTGCGCTGTGTTGCCCTTTTCCGTTTTATTAATCCTCATGCGGTGATCCGTATAGCCGGAGGGCGGGGACGGTTTGGTCATGACCAGTACAGGCTGTTTTCGGCCGGAGCCAATGGAGCAATTGTTGGTGATTACCTCACCACTGCAGGGGCTGGAGTCGCCGAAGACCTGGTGCAATTCAAAAAACTTGGTTTTGATTTGTCCGGTAATCCGTAATGACAGCGGATGAACTTCTCGCCTATGACCGGCGCCATATCTGGCATCCCTATTCCTCCATAAGTAATCCACTTCCAATGTATCCTGTGGAGTCAGCCTCGGGGGTCCGTATTCGCTTGAGCGATGGTCGGGAACTGATTGACGGCATGGCCTCCTGGTGGTCTGTTATTCATGGCTATAACCATCCAGTGCTCACAGCAGCCCTTCAGGAACAGGCCGGGAAACTCTCCCATGTGATGTTTGGTGGGCTTACCCACGAACCTGCTGTCAATCTTGCCCGTACCCTCGTTGAGATTACCCCTGATCCGCTTGATCTGGTGTTTTTTGCAGATTCTGGATCGGTTGCTGTGGAAGTTGCCATGAAGATGGCTATTCAATATTTCCATGCCAAAGGAAAACCTGCCAAAAAACGCTTTCTTACTATTCGTTCCGGATATCATGGCGATGTCTTTCACTGTATGTCTGTCTGTGACCCGGTGAATGGAATGCATCATATTTTTGAAGGTGTCCTGCCCGAATATTTTTTTGCGGACAGACCCGAATGTCGTTTTCATGATGACTGGGATGCGGAGGATATCAGTTCCTTTGAAAAACTCATTACAACACACCATAGTTCTCTCTGTGCAGTAATCCTTGAACCGATCGTTCAGGGAGCAGGCGGAATGCGCTTTTATCATCCGGAATATCTCAAGAGAATTCGAGAACTTTGTGATCGCTACGATGTCCTTCTGATAGCGGATGAAATTGCAACCGGTTTTGGGCGCAGTGGCAAACTCTTTGCCTGTGAACATGCAGATATTGCTCCCGATCTCCTCTGTTTGGGAAAGGCACTCACAGGAGGATATATGACCCTGGCGGCAGTTCTTGCCACCAGGGAAGTCGGAGAGATGATATCACAGGGGGATCCCGGTGTATTTATGCATGGGCCGACATTTATGGCCAACCCCCTTGCCTGTGCCGTGGCCAATGCTTCTGTGAATCTACTGCTTGAATCGGATTGGCAAAAACGCGTCAGTACCCTTGAAGAGGGTTTAAACAGTGGACTTTTCCGCTGCAGTGAACTTGAGAGCGTCGCAGATGTTCGGGTTTTGGGTGGGATTGGTGTGGTTGAAATGAATAAACCCGTTGCCATGGAGCGGATTCAGGCAGCCTTTGTAGAAAAAGGTGTCTGGGTGCGTCCCTTTGGCCGCCTCGTCTATGTGATGCCACCCTATTGCATGAACAATGAAGACCTGACCAGCCTGACCACCGCAATGTATGAAGTACTTGAAGAGGAGCAGAGCAGGTGACATCGCGATATGGAAAAAAACTTCAGGAGCTTGAAGCAAAAGGGCGTTTACGAGAGTTGACTCCACTTCAGCGATGTGGTGCTGGTCGTGTGAAATACAAAGAGCGGACCTTCCTCAATCTCAGCTCTAATGATTATCTGGGCTTGGGACAGGATAAAGCACTACAGCAACGCTTTTACCAGGAACTGGATAATGGGGAAAATGAAAACTTTGGACTTGCCGCCGCCTCCTCCCGTCTGCTTACCGGTGACTCATCGCTTGCTCACCGTCTTGAACACTTGATTGCAGGACTTTATGGAAGCGAGGCCGCCCTGCTGTTTAATTCGGGATATCATGCAAATATCGGTATCCTGCCGGCACTGTTTGGCAAAGGGGATCTGATTCTTTCCGATAAGCTTAATCACGCCTCTATTCATGATGGATTACAGCTTAGCCGTGCCGATCATAAACGTTTTCGTCACGGAGACTATAGGCAGTTACATGGTTTGCTCTTAAAATATAGAAAACAGTATGATCAGGTGGTGATTGTTTCCGAATCTGTTTTTAGTATGGATGGCGATGAGGCTGATCTTGAACGTTTGCTTGAACTGAAACATGAATTTGATGTTAAACTCTACCTGGACGAGGCTCATGGGGTCGGTGTCTTCGGTGAAAAAGGTCTGGGGAAGGCAGAGGAAAAAGGCGTTTTGGCAGATATAGATTTTCTGGTGGGAACCTTCGGCAAAGCCCTCGCCTCCATTGGCGCCTTTATCTGCTGCTCCAAAGAGATACGTGATTTTTTAGTGAATCACAGTCGGTCTTTTATCTTCACAACCGGTCTGCCACCAGTAACGCTGAATTGGAACCTGTTTGTCTTCCAGCACATGCTGACAATGAAGAGGGAACGCCAGCATCTGCAACAGATCTCAAGCCAATTACGTCGTGCTTTTAAGGAAAAAGGGATTGCAACGCGCGGCAGCACAAATATTGTACCTGTTCTGATAGGAGAAGACAGTCTTGCTCTTGAACAGGCAAAAAAAATGCAGGAGCTTGGGTATCTTGTCCTTCCGGTTCGTCCTCCAACCGTGCCTGAAGGGACAGCCCGTTTTCGGTTTTCGATCTGCGCCAATATGGAGTGGAAGGATTTACAGGATCTCCCTGAACAGATAGCGGCATACTTCCTGGTAGTTCTCAGTGAAAAGTAAATGGCTCCATCAAAAAAAAAATAATAAGCTGATCGTCTTCTGCAATGGCTGGGGGATGGACGAACATCCCTTTGTTCCACTTCTGAGTGATGAGTGGAATGTCCTTATGTTGTATGATTATGCTGATCTTCGTACTGATCAGGACCTGTACACACTGCTTGATGAATACGAAGAAATCGTTCTTATTGCCTGGTCCATGGGAGTCTGGGCAGGACAACAGCTTTTTCATTCAGTTGCCTCAAAGTTTAAAGCAGCAATTGCGATAAATGGTACCCTCCGTCCCATAGATGATCAGTTTGGGATTCCGGAAAATGTTGTCCAGGCCACGTTTGACAATCTGGATGAAAAACAGCGACTGAAATTTTATTACCGCATGTGCAGGGACCGTGGACTGCATCGTCTGTTTCTGGAAAATCAGCCTATGCGGAGTATTGAAAATCAGAAAGACGAGTTGGCAGCCTTGCTGGAAAATACTCGAAATCATTCGAGTGAGAAATCAATGTATGATTGTGCCATTGTGTCGGAAAGGGATCTTGTTATGCCAACAAAGAACCAACTGAACTATTGGCCTGAAAAAATGGTGCATCGGGTCGACGGATCCCATTTTCTGTTTTATGATTTTAGCAGTTGGGATGGAATTTTGGGCGGTTTGGGGTTTTAGGTTTGCGGTGTTTGGTATGAGATTTACGGTGAGGACAGGGGGGGGGGATGGTTTTTCGGCTTGATAAAGAGAGGATAGCTCGTTGTTTTCGCCGGAGTCTTTTGACCTATGATGACACGGCTGTTGTTCAGAAAGAGCTTGCCGGAAGATTGCTCCAGGCCATTGCTAGACTGCCCGATGCGGCTTTTCGTCGCGTGCTTGAAATCGGCTGCTGTACAGGAGGGCTCAGCGAAATACTCTGTGCTGAAAAACCTGTGCAAAGCCTTTATTTAAATGATCTGGTTACGGATTTTGAAAAAGTCGTCTTAGAGAGACTCTCAAAATTCAAAGGACCACAGTTCCTGACCTGTTTTGGTGATATTGAATCCCTGGAACTGCCACCCGATCTTTCTCTAGTTCTTTCCGGGGCAACATTTCAGTGGCTAAGTGACCTTCCTGCTTTTATTACACAACTTGGCCGTGGGTTGAAAAGCGGATCATATTTGGCTTTTTCACTCTTTGGCCCCGGAACCTTACAAGAATTTTCAAGTCTCACCTCTGTCAAATTACACTATTTTTCCGATACAGAGATCCTTTCACTTCTCGAGCAGGATTTCATTCTAGAATCATTTGATAGCCACCACGATGTCCTTTTCTTTCCATCGGTTCGGGAAATTTTATATCATATTCGTGCCACGGGTGTTGGTGGGGTGAGTGAGTATCAATGGAATAAGGAAACTCTCAGATTGTTCGAGGAACGCTATTTCTCAGAGTTTGCAACCGAAAAGGGCTTGCCCGTCAGTTATTCCTCATCCTGTTATGTGGCGAGGAAACGCTGATGTGTCCGGTGACCTGTATAAGTGGGATTGATACGGATATCGGAAAAACCGTAGCCACGGGTCTGATGGCAAAGGCTCTTTTGTCTCAGGGCTACTCGGTGATAACTCAGAAAATTGCCCAGACTGGATGCACTGGTATTGCTGAAGACATTCAGAAGCATCGGGAGTTGATGGGCACAGACTTGTATCCCGAAGATATAAGTGGACTTACCTGCCCCTATGTTTTCAGTAAACCCTGTTCTCCGCATCTTGCTGCGGAACTTGCGCAAACACACATTGATCTGGATAAAATAACGCGGGCAACCAGGAGTTTAGCAGAAAACTATGAGTATGTATTACTTGAAGGGGCAGGGGGACTGATGGTACCACTTACCAGGAATATAACATTTCTCGACTATCTGCAGGAACAGAAGTATCCTCTGATTTTGGTATCAAGTCCACGGTTGGGTTCTATCAATCATACCCTTTCAGCTTTGGAACTGGCTAAAGGAAGAGGGATAACAGTAAAAGGAATTGTGTATAATTGTTACGGTTCCTGTGACACTACTATTTGCAACGATTCAAGAAAGATTTTTTTCAGCGCATTACAACAATACGGTTTTTCACAAACTGTTGTTGATATGAATTCCCTGGAGAGTTATCAAAAAACTAATAAAATCTTTGATTGCCTCCAGCTGTTTACCAACAAATAATGAAAACAAAATCCTACTGAGAAAAAGTGTATATAATACTTGGAACAGGGGCTAAAGCCCCTGTTCCATACCAAAAAGTGACCCGCTGACCAGATAGGGCAGAGTTAGAGGTAACTACTAGTCCTCGCTGAATAGTTATACAGGAAATACCACAAATCAACAGATCATTAATGGAAATTTCAAAATGATATATATACAAAAACGAATATGTTTAAGTTGCCGGAAATTCAGGCTCGAAGATCCACACTCAGGTATTTGCCGAGTGGATAAAACTGTAGAAAATTATCCCATGAAAACTACAGAAGATACCTGTGATAAATGGATAGATGGTGGACATCAATATAACATTCGCTTGGGGTGGATCAAAAAGACTCTGGCTAAAGAAAAAACGATTGAACAGCAACCGTAGAAATACCGATCCCTTCGGGCCAAACAGTTGAACAGATCCAACATGTTCAGTTAGCAGTTTAGAGTTATTCTTTGCCTTTTAAAGCTATTTCTGATATTTCATTTAATAATGAATAAAAATATAATGTTATCAAATTTGTGGGTTCTTCAGGTCAATACAGGAACAGGTGAGTCTAATGCTGTGTAAAAAACAATCATTTCTTTGTTTGTTGATATTTTTTGGTTTGATACTGATGGTTGGTGGCTGCTCCGGTGAAGATGCAAATGAACTGTATCAGCAGGGAATTGAAGCCATGGATGCTGAAAAACCCGATGAGGCAATCATCTGGTTTAAAAAGGCATTACAGAAAGAACCGGAAATGGCTTTGGCTCACTACAAGCTCGGTCAGATATACCATAAAAAAGGAGATGGCAAACTTGCCTATGGCCAATTGAGTCTGGCGGTGCAACAGGACCCAACGATGGCAGAGGCACGTAAGGAATTGATATTTCTTCTTGTTGAAAATCGAGCCCTTGAACAGGTGGTAAAGGTTTGTGAGGAATATCTTGAGATAAATGGCGATGAGGAGGATGTCTATCTGATTCTTGGTAATTCACTAGCCTATTTGAAACAACTTGATGAGGCCGTGACGGTCTTGAGGGGTGCTAGTGAGAAATATCCGGAAAGTCTTCCCGCCCGTGTAAACCTTGCCAAAATGCTTGTGGCCAAAGGTGATATTCAAGAAGGTCGTTCCATGCTTGAAGCGCTGGCCAAGGATAATTTTGGTGATATTGGGATACAGATTTCCCTGGCTCAAATGTATATAAAACTGGAACGATATGACCTGGCTTTCTTAACCCTTGAAGCGTTGAAAGAAAAAAAGCCCTGAGGATCCAAAATCCTATTATTTACTTGCCCAGTTATCATTGCAGAAAAATCAGCCCGATCCTGCAAAGGCGATTCTTCTTGAAGCAGAAAATGCCGGGGTCAAGGACTCTGGGATCTTCAGAATGCATGCCATGATTCTTCACCGTCAGGGGGATAGTGTCAATGCACTGAAATATTTTCAGAAAGCTGTTGAGTCGGCTACCGAGGTCACCCGTCAGGTCAATCAAATGATCCTCGTTGATTATTATTCATTTCTTAAAAATTATAAGGAAGCACAGGAACTTCTGGAAGTCATTATCGCAGAAGATGAAAGCAAAAAAGGCTTAAAGTCAAAGGTCGTTGAGTTGTTTCTGGCCCAGGGTGAGTTTGATCAGGCCAGAAGTTCGGTGGATGCGCTATTGAAAGAAGACGGTGGCGATGCTCGCGGTCATTTCCTGAAGGGCCTTATGATGATGCAGGAAAAAGATGTCATTGAGGCACGTGAACAGTTTTCCAAGGCGAAGGAACTTGCCCCGGATGCCGCAGAGAACCAGTTTTTGTACGGATTAACCTTTATGGAAGAGTCGCAGGATATCTCCATAACAGAGATAAGTGAGGCTCTGAAGAAGAATCCGAATCTTGTCAAAGCCAGAATGGCACTTGCGGAATTATATGCGAAAAAGGGAGATTTTCAGGCCAGTCTTGATGAACTCGATAAGGTAATTGAGAAGCAGGCTGGGGATAATAAGGCCAGAGCGCTACGTATTTCACTACTTCTTAAAATGGGTAATCCTGAGATGGCTCTTGCCGATGCCCAGTTCCTTGTTGAGAAAGAACCGGAAATTGTCTGGCATAAATTTCGTTTAGCTGAGATTTATTTTTTTACCAAAGAATATGATAAGGCATTGCCACTTTATGAGAAACTTCAAGAAGAAAAGCCAGAAAGTGTTCAGATTCTAAATAGAGTCGTTGCTATCAGCATGTTGCAGAAGAAGCATGAAAATGCAATGGATCTTGTTGATGCTTTTTTGGTTAAGTTCCCAGATAGCAGTCCAGCCTCCATGGTAAAGGCTAAAATCTATATTTCTCAGGGCTATCTTGATCTTGCTGAGAATGTTCTTTTACCGGTGGCCGATAAGGGGAAAGGCGTTGCACCCATAGTGATGCTCGCCGAGCTCTATATTGCAAAAAAAAATGGTGAGAAGGCTGTTCAATACTATCAAAAGGCTCTCGATCTGGCTCCCGAGAATATTGGCATCATGATGAAGCTTGCTGATTTCTATTTGAAAAGCAGTAATTATCCTGAAGCCATAGTCAGTTACGAAAAGGTATTACAGCAAAAATCTGATTTTTTACCTGCCATGAACAACCTTGCTTTTCTCTATACTGAAGAAGGTGGGGACTTGGATCGCGCCCTTAAACTTGCTAATACAGTATCCAAAAAACTTCCTGATAATCCTGACGTTGCGGATACCCTGGGCTGGATCTATGTGATGAAAAAGGTCTATTCGCAGGCAGAACCCTATTTGCAGATTGCAATAGATGCCAAACCGGATAACCCAACAATTGTGTATCATATGGGGATGCTTCGTTTTGGCCAGAAAAATATTCAGGAAGCTGAACAACTGTTAACCAGTGCTATACAAAAAGGTATCCGCGGAACCGAGCTGGAAAAAGCCAAGGAAGCCCTTGGTCAACTCGAACAATTAAAAGTGAAATTTGAAAAAGCAGTGGCTGAAAAAGAAAGTGGCAATGCTGCTCAGGCAATAGTCCTTTTTGAAGAAATTCTTGATTCGGAAGGCTTCAGCAGTGGTGTCGCCGCTAATCTTGCCATGCTCTACGCCGAACAAAATAAAGATATTACTAAAGCCTTGGAACTTGCACAAAAAGCATATGATGCGCAACCCACAAATCCACATGCTGCAGATGCATTAGGCTGGGTGTATTATCATCAGGGCTCGCTTCTTATGGCAAAACAGTATGTTGAGCAGGCGATTGAAAAGGATGATACCTATGGCCCAGCACATCTTCATCTTGGTGCGGTGTATTTAAAGAAAGAGGAACCGGAGGCCGCGAAAAAAAGCATTGGAAACGGCTAAGTCGATGAATTTATCCGCTTCTGATCAGAAGCAGGTTAATACGTTGCTGTTGGAACTGGGGAAATAAATGGGGAAAAGCGGTATTCGGTCTTCGGTGTTAGGTTTTCGGACAGACCAAGACGAAAGCCGAAGACCGCAAACCTAAAACCGATCTTTCAATCTTTCAATCTTTTCCGAAAACCGAAAACCTCAAACCCAAAAACGATCCCTTCATCTTTTCCTGGCTTGAATCAGTTTGGTGAGCATACGAGATATTGCATTACATTCTTCATGAATATGGGCCAGAACTTTCGAATCAATATAACCAATTTCATGGGAAATAATTGCCTGTGTAAGTACCTCTGCAGTAGACCCTTTTGCAATAAAGAAAAAATGAACAGCCTGTTTATTAGTGTTGAGTTCATCCCCTTCAGCAATATTACTCGCAATAGAAACCACTGCCCTGCGTATTTGATCCCGCAAACCAAAATCTCTTGAGAACTCCCCAACCCCAGTAACCGAATAAATATAAACAGCCAGATCCTTACTCCGCTGCCAAACCCTCAATTCCCTAAACTCACCCACCAAAACCACCCCAAACCATTCTTTTTCTTTTACCGAATACCGAGTAGTTATTACGGTATAAAAATAATATCACCAGCCTCCAACTGAAAATCAACATCGGGCGCTTCTCCCTCCAACGCCTTGTCATAATTGTATGGAAGGTTTTTCTGTTTCCCATCAACTCGGCGGATAATAAACATATCGTTGGTATCGGCAAAATCGCTTACTCCCCCTGCCTGGGAAATGGCTTCCAGGGGAGTCATAGGTGTTGTGAAAGGACGTAAACCACGACCATTACTCCCAGGTCCTGTCAGGGTAATAGTTTGTTGAGCGGCTAAAGAATTGTTTCGACCATCATTTGAAATTAATATTTTTCTGGAAATATGAACAATATCTCCACCGTTAATAATTGGAAATGCGGTTGATTCCGCAGAGCCATCAGCATCAAGCATTGCCTGCATATTGAAGGTGTCTTTGCCCCCGCCTGCTCGTATGATCTTTATATTTGTTAAGTCAGCATTTGCAGTTTCACCGTTAGCAGTTATCAAAAGATCAAGAAAGTTCATTCCATTAAGCGCTACGTAAATACCAGGACTGTTCACAGCACCAAAAATTCTAATTTTTGAAGTATCACTGGTTGGTTGGGAGCCGCTTGTGTCTACTACTGTATCGACAAGAGGAACAAATACAGTATCGTTCTCATGAAGTGGCGGTAATATCCTGGGATCACCCTTTAAAAGGTACTGCTGAATATCAGCCTGGATTTTTTGGGGCTTTGTATCTGTTATCCTGGAAATGCTGACGTTTGAGAAATCAGCACCTTCCAGAGCACCTCCAGCCTGACCGAGAATTGTCTGGATATTTGCAGATTCTGGTATGTTGTACCATCCGGGTGCGGTTACATGTCCGAGAATCTGAATATAATGC
The DNA here is from genome assembly GCA_964538055.1 of uncultured Desulfocapsa sp. Classification (GTDB taxonomy): domain Bacteria; phylum Desulfobacterota; class Desulfobulbia; order Desulfobulbales; family Desulfocapsaceae; genus Desulfocapsa. The sequence continues at coordinate 10,601 of CAZIDU010000131.1, forward strand.
CTTTTTTCTATGAGATTGACCGAAGCTCTGTCACTTTTAGAAAGATATTTAGGGAGATTGTTGGTGAGCATCTCACTGATTTGTTTCGTGGTGTGACCAGAAATCTTTATATTTCCCTGGCTTGGCAGAAAGATATAACCGTGTCGATCAACCTCCACCTTCTCTTTAAAATAATTTTTTTCAGTTGGACTGAACTCACTGGTAACTTCTTTTGGAATAATGACATACAACAGGTCTCCATTATCAATGATAACCTCATTTTCCTGAGTACTTGCGGTTGCATTCGCTGTGATCAGAGACAGGGAAAAAAGAAAGGCAAAACATATTGGGGAAAGGAATCTTTGTAATTTTACCGTTTGCAATAATTGATTCATGGGAACCACCTGAGAATATAGGAATATATTGGATAATTGATTTCTAAATTTTATCACTTCTACTAAAAATTTACCATGGTATATTGTGCTCCTGTTTTTTGAACAATTCATTGAGGGTAAACAATAGCCTTTATTCTGCAATGTCTGGTCAGCTAACTGTAAAATGTGTGTAATTCACCGAAATTGAGTTTGAGTCGGAATTGCATAACGAATACGCTGGTAGGAAA
>CAZIDU010000132.1:0-11137 GCA_964538055.1 uncultured Desulfocapsa sp.
AACTGGGGACATGACCCAATTCGTCTTTGTCTTTTGAATTGGGATCGTGTCCCCCCGATTCCGGATAAATATTGTGCCGTTCAATAGCATGGTGAATAGTTACCTGAAAGTTTACCATTCCACGGGAGTGAAAAAGAAGATGAATCTGCCTTTTTCAATGTCTATCTTGAGAGTGGCTCCATGGCTGATGCCATATTCCACATAGCCTGGCACAGCACATTCTGCATCACTTTCGGTGGCATGCTGGGGAGACTCAAAATCACGATCCTGATCATACCATGACATCAGCATAAAATCTTCCAGGTGCCGGGCAGCCTCTTCCTTAGCAATCTCCATCGCTTCAAGGTAGTCTTTCAGTGGCGCTTCCGGGTTGAGTTCGACAAGTGTCACCCCGGATAAACCGGGATCTGGACGACTACACACCGGAGCGGACAGTGTTTGGGAGTCTTGAAGTCTCATTATGTACCTCATATTTGATTCTTTGTTTATTCTGCTATAATCAAAGGGGGATGGAATAAAACATAAGTACCACCTTGTAGTAAACGGGTATGGAGTGTAGCGATGAATGTCAAGACAGGTAGGATGATAATCTTGCCTGGACAATTTACGGAGAATATATGAACTACCGTATTGAAACAGATACCATGGGTGAGGTACAGGTTCCTGCCGATCAGCTATGGGGCGCACAGACTCAACGTAGTCTGCAGAATTTTCGAATCGGCATAGAAAAAATGCCGATTGCTCTCCTCTTTTCCTTTGCACAGTTAAAGAAGGCCTGTGCTTCTGTGAATCATGATCTTGGTACACTCGATGCGAATAAAAAGGAAAGTATTGTCAGCGCCTGTGACGAGATTCTTGCAGGAAAGCATAACGGTGAATTTCCTCTTTCTGTCTGGCAGACTGGTAGCGGTACCCAGACGAATATGAACTGCAATGAGGTGATCGCCAACCGTGCCTCCCAGCTTCTTGGTGGTGATCTTGGGGGCGAAAGGCTGATTCATCCCAACGATGATGTCAACATGTCGCAGAGTTCCAACGATACCTTTCCCACAGCCATGCATATCGCTGCGGTTATCGAAATGGAAAACGCACTCTTTCCTGCAATCTCCCTTTTACGGGATACACTGGCTGAGAAGGCGGAGCAGTATAAGGATATTATCAAAATCGGTCGCACTCACCTGATGGATGCAACTCCTCTCTCATTGGGGCAGGAGATCAGTGGCTGGGTGGCAATGCTTGAGAACAATCTCAGTCAGTTGCGGGATACGCTGGAATATTTACGGGCCCTGGCAATCGGTGGCACTGCTGTTGGAACCGGAATCAATGCCCATCCGGAGTTTGGTGATAGGGTAGCTGCAAAAATTATGGAATATTCAGGGAAATTATTTTTTTCTGCACCGAACAAGTTCCAGGCACTCACCTCCCATGACGCCCTTGTTTTGGCGAGTGGTGCTTTAAAGGCGCTTGCGGCAAACCTGATGAAAATTGCCAATGATATTCGCTGGCTTACCAGTGGTCCGCGCTGCGGGATTGGAGAACTGACAATTCCTGCAAATGAACCGGGAAGTTCAATCATGCCGGGGAAAGTGAACCCGACCCAGGCTGAAGCGATGACCATGGTGGCCTGCCAGGTATTTGGTAACGATAGCAGTATCGCTTTTGCAGCAAGCCAGGGAAACTTCGAACTGAATGTTTTTAAACCAGTGATTATCTATAATTTTCTGCAATCCACTGCTCTTCTCGCCGACGCTATGCGTTCCTTCAACGATAACTGTGCTGTAGGGATAGCACCGGAACCAGAGAAGATCAAAGATAACCTTATGAATTCACTAATGCTCGTCACAGCGTTGAGCCCGCATCTAGGCTATGAAAAGAGTGCCGAAATCGCAAAAACTGCTCACCGTGATAACTGTTCCTTAAAGGAAGCAGCCATGAAACTTGGTCTTGTAAGTGGTGAGCAGTTTGATCAACTCATCGTACCGGAGGAGATGATCTTTCCAGGAGAGAAATAATATTGTGCTGGGATAACTTGACGCGTGCCACAATGTGACATAGGTTGTGGTGGACATCCTTTAAAAGGAGAACACTTATGAAAACAGAAGAAGCAATTAGCAGCCGAAGATCCGTCAAACATTTCGACCCGACTCATCGGATGAGCGATGACGAAATATCAAAACTCCTTTCTCTAGCAGTACTTTCTCCCACTGCGTTCAATATTCAAAACTGGCGGTTTGTTATTGTTTCTGATCCGGAATTGAGAAAACAAATACGGGCAGTTTCCTGGGATCAGGCACAGGTAACAGACACATCGCTGTTCATAGTACTCTGTGCGAATCTGAAGGCATGGGAGAACCCTGGCCGCTATTGGGTGGATGCACCCGGAGGGGTTAAGGAGTTTATGATCCCGGCCATTGATGAGTATTACAGGGGAAAAGATCAGGTTCAAAGAGATGAGGCCATGAGATCCTGCGGTATTGCAGCACAAACCCTGATGTTGGCTGCCAAGTCAATGGGGTATGATTCCTGCCCGATGGACGGTTTTGATTTCGAAAAAGTGGCTGAATTGATCAAACTTCCCGGTGATCATGTGATCACCATGTTTGTGGCGATTGGCAAAAGAACTCAGGAGGCCTGGTCTCGGCCGGGACAGTTGCCTCAGGATGAAATTGTCATTGAGAATTCATTTACTTGAAAATCAGCAGGTTGGTTTTTGGCCTGCTTCCTTGCAAGGGCTTATAGTATGGAATATCTGAAGAATCGAGCCGGAGGGGTTTATGTAAATGCTTTACGAATAGCCCTTGTAGGGAGTTTTTTGTTGTTGGTCTCCTGTGGTCCTGCTCCTGAGGGAAACAGCTCGGATGGTAAGCGCTGGTTTGGTATGCAGCACTGTGATGGCTGTCATGGAGAAGGGGGACAGGGAGGGAAGGCTCCAAAAATTCAGCAACTGGGGTTGAGTTACCGTGAATTGTTAAACAAAGTAAGGAAACCAGAGTCGGCTATTATGCCCTCCTATCCAATGGAGCGCCTGTCGGATCAGGATGTAGCGGATATCTTTTCATATCTGCAGGAGGAAAAATGATGCCTGGGATGACGAGCAGCAGATCGCGTTTCGATCCATGATCCTACTCGGTGAATTATTTTTTATGGTTAATCTTGTCCCTTATCGTGTTGTTCTGCCTGTAGGGAGCGGTTCCCATTTTCCCTATTAGCATCCACCAGTTTTTTTGTAGTGCGAAACAAGTCCTCTTCCCGCTCTTCAATAAAGAGAACTTTTCTGGCTCCTTCAGCAAACGTATCGGGGAAAAAAAGCGCGAAAAAAATTCTTAGGAGAAATCCCAACAGGAACACAACACCAGCAATCGATAGAACTATTTTGTTCATATCGTGAAATTGGTAGAGGGTGGGAAAAAAGATAGGCTGATATCGGCATATTATAATAAATACTTTGAGGATTTGGTATGAAAAACAGTAAAATATTTGAACCACTCTCAATTGGTAAACTTAACATTAAAAATCGTATTGCTATGGCACCAATGACAAGAGGGCGTGCTGGAAAGGAGCGTGTTCCAAATGACCTTATGGCTGACTATTATTTCCAGAGAGCCGGTGCTGGCCTTTTGATAACAGAGGCCACAGTGATCTCAAAACAGGGTATTGGATGGATTGATTCTCCGGGAATTTATACTGATGCAATGGTCGAGGGCTGGCGAAAAGTCACTGAAAAAGTCAAACCAACAGGTACTCCTGTCTTCATGCAGCTTTGGCATTGCGGCAGGGCGTCACACAGTGATTTTCATGATGGTAAGCTTCCTGTTTCTGCATCCGCAGTGAAGTTAAACGGTGATCAAATTCACACACCTCTTGGCAGTAAATCCTATGAAACCCCGCACCCATTAACAGTTGATGAAATCAAGATAATAGTCAGTGATTATCGAAAGGCGGCAGAAAATGCTAAGGCCGCTGGTTTTGCTGGTGTAGAGGTGCACGGTGCTAACGGCTATTTGATTAATCAATTCCTTGATGCAACGACGAACCATCGTGAAGATCAGTACGGTGGCAGCTTCGAAAACAGATTCCGTTTGTTTAAAGAGGTGCTAGAAGCGGTCCTTGAGGTGTGGTCGCCAGAGCAAGTTGGAGCCCGTATTTCACCAAATGGGATTTTTAATGATATGGGCTGTGATGACTATCGGGAAATGTATCTTTATGTCGCCAAAGAAATAAACAAATTAAAGCTTGGCTATCTCCATATTATGGATGGCCTGGCCTTTGGCTTCCACCAAAAAGGTGAGCCGATGACCCTGGCAGAATTCCGACCACTTTTTCAAGGCGTTATTATTGGAAACTGTGGTTATAACAAAGAGACAGCTGAAGAGAGAATTTCAGAGGGCAATGCCGATATTGTAGCCATAGGCCGGCCTTTTATAACAAACCCTGACTTGCCGGAAAGGTATAGGAATGATTGGATTTTAAATCCTGCTGAGGATATGTCACTCTGGTATACAGCAGGCCCTAAGGGGTATACGGACTATGCGCCTTATAAACAATAACCTTCCGTAGCTTGAAAAGTAATGATGATTTTCTAGAAATAGAAAAGCCCATCTTTTACCTCTCTTTTGCTATCCTGTGGATAACAGAAGTGGATAAAGATGGGCCATCTGTGCTGGGAATAACAAAACTTCCATTGATATCAATAAAATGGTGGGGCGGCGGAAGTCGAATTGTGCGCAATGTGAAATTGCCTGTAATAACTACAATAAGTTGGCTGAGAAAAAAATTGAGTTACCTACTGTTTAATGACCATTTAACATTCCTGTTCACCTTGTCTGTAGCCTACAATATCTATTATCTCTTAAAATCTGGAATATAGGGAACCCACCTTAACAGCAGGCCTCTCAACCAATGACATGTTTTTATTATCCACGGTATACGTTCAATTTATCAAAAAACTATCCAGCAAAATATTCTAGACAACAAAAGAAAGAAGCAATCATGATAACATGTTCAAACTGTAAGACGGAGTATCCTGAATACATAGGAAGTTGTACTAAGTGTGGGACGGATCCCAAGCAAGAAAAGAGAGGATCGGACCCTAATGAGCAATGTCATAGGGTAAAACATAACAATTCAATAAATCCGTTTAATCTTTCATTTGATCCATTTATAACACCACAATTAATAAAATTGATATTCGGATTTGTGGTTGTTGTTGGTGCTGTTATTACTCTTTTTGGAATTGTAGCTATCCTGACTGTTTCCAATTTTAACACAAGCCTGAAGGTCATGTTTAGTTTTGGTTGTATTATTCTGTATGTGTTTGAAATTTGTTTGGTAAGAATGGGATGTGAATTGTCATTAGTTTTATTCAAGATAGAAAGAAATACAAGACATCAATGACACTCAAAAGTCATATCATCCTTGATGAGTGGATAGCGGGGGTGATTCTGGTTATTGTGCAAAACAGAATTGTGTCCCCCGATTTTCCCACAAGCAAAAATTGACACCTTTGTAGTTTTTGTCTTATTGAGTGGAACTGGGGAGGTTTAGACTGAACCTCCCCCTTGAAAAGGATGCTTTTGTCTCCGGTTGCTTTAGAGAAGCTGGTCTTTTTTCAAAAGTTCCAGAACTTTTTTGCTGACACTGTCGATCAGTTGAGCAACATAACTAGATTGGACGGTTTCGGAGGCCAAACTCCAGATCAGCTCCTGGTTTTTTACCAGGTACAGGTTAGTCTCTAATAAAACAGTGGTCTGGGTGTAGTCACTTATTGATCTCTTGCGAGCATGAGAGTAATAACCGCCGTAATGGCTATAATGTCCGTATGATCCAGTATAAGCACCGGAATGCGGATGGAAGACTGTCTCTTTTTTTGTGTCAACCAGACGTGTCATCAGCACCCCTTCAATATTGTTATTATTGACATAGTCGACAATTTCTTTGATATCTATTCCACTATCATTATAGTACGGGAAGGCGTTGAGGGTTGTTATAACCGTTTTGACGCCACCCTGCCGCAATATGGTCGCCATCGTATTTTCCCAAAGGAACTTGTTGCCGGAATCCCCAGTGAGCCCTACAACCAAAATTGATGTCATGGGCTGGGCACTATAATCACTCTTTTTCCAGATACCTGTAACGCTGGTCGTGCTACATCCCGCGAAAAAGAAAAACGACAGTAAAAAAGAAATAACAACAATACATTTGTGGGGACTATTCATAGTCAACCTCCTGATAATTTTCCCAGTTTGTGCAAGAGAGCGCTGGCATACTACCTGTCTTTCAGACAAAAAGAATTAATAATTAATTTTACTATGTAAAGTCAATCATCAAAGCGAGAATAAATCAAACGAAAAAGGAATTACACATTGGCAATGTCAACCAGTATCATTTATTTGGGCTGAAAATTTATCGTAAACATCAAAGAGAGATAGTTTGTCTTACTCAGCGGGACAGGAAGGAAGTTGGGAGATAGGATTGGCAGTGGTAAGGTCAACTACAAGCAGCCAAACCGCAAGTTAACCTTACTCCTGAATTTTCCGAAATTGTTCAGGGCGGATTCAGTTCCTGAATCTTTACATATCCACACCATAATCCGGGGACATAATGCCCTTTTAATTGGAAAATAAGAAAAAAACAGTAATATGTCCCCGGATTTTCAGAAATAGAAAAGCCCATCTTTTACCTCTCTTTTGCTATCCTGTGGATAACAGAAGTGGATAAAGATGGGCCATCTGTGCTGAAATCACGACCAGAGGGGGCTTGAAATCTAAGCTTACTGGCCTCAGGAAGCTAAAAAGCTGATTTTTCAAGACCTGATAATCATCTAAAAGGCACCTCGAGGTAGCTAGTTTCTGCTACCTGATGCTTTTGTGCTTTTGTGTACATGAGAGAAACCGGGGGGAAATCTTGGTGTCGTAAAATTTCCTGTAAAGAATGTTCAAGCAATTCTTCATAATCTGTATGACTGCCTAAATCCATGGTGACTGTTCCATTTGCTGATACTCCATAATTCGACTGAATATGTTCAATAATAAATCAAAGATTAAAGGAGTGACAAAAGTTACACCTGTCTCTTTCGATTATTGATATAGCTTTCAACCGCTTCCCTGCTGCTCAGCCACAATCTTCCATCTTTGTGTGCCGCCAGTTTTCCTTGTCTGATTAACAAATTCAGATATTTGGCAGAATATGGAGTGTGCTCTGCGAGTTTGGATAATGGAAGAAACTGTTCCCGTTTGCTGGTAACCGGAGTGAGGGTTTTCAGGTAGATATCAAGTGTCCGTTCCACGGCTTGAGCGATAAAGAGAGTCAGTGGCTTGAAATAATTTTTATCCGCTCGGGCCAGCACGCGATAATATTTTTTACGATCATTTTTTAGAATAATGGTTAATGGAAAACCATTTTGCATGAGAACCACGTTCATCAGCAATCTTGCGGTCCTCCCGTTTCCGTCAAAAAACGGGTGAACATGCACAAGTTGGTGATGGAGCAGTGTTGCGATCTCTATAGTATGGAAATATGTCTGGTTTACTTGAAGCCAATCAATAAGTTCCCGCATCCTGTGGGGTACCTCTAAAACATCAGGGGGTTGATGCTTTGTACCCGTAATAATAACATTGGCATTACGGTAAACGCCCGCCCATTCCTTGTCGGTTTCCAGGGTAATTAGTTGGTGCAGAGAACGGATTAGCTGTTCGGATATGGTGTTACGTTTGTCGAGTTCAACTAATTCGTACAGGTATTGCAGGGCAGCGTGGTGATCTTTTGCCTCAAGATGGTCTTTGAGGGGCTTCCCCTTAACAGTTATTCCCTCGTTGATTATCAGAAATGTTTCCCGCAGGGTTAAGCTGTTCCCCTCTATTGCGTTGGAGTTGTATGTCATCTCAAGCCGAAGATGATCACGCAACTTCTTCACGGCTGACTCGGGGAGAGGTCGCAGGCTGTTCAGCCTGGATAATTTTTCTTCAAGCCGGTTCGTTATGGCTGAATCCAGATAGTGAGCTTTCATATGCCTTAGTATGGTATGGGTTGAATTGCACTCTATACCATACTAAGGGGTCTGGCAATACAATCCTAAATCTACGGTTAAGCCGTGCTGCAGATGAATTTGGTACCTCAATTTTACCCTAAACAAAAAAACGGAAGAAAAACCATTCGGCTTATCTCCCGTTAACACGAATAAAATTCGCTTTTTTCAAGTGGTGGAGGCGGCGGGAGTTGATGCTGTACCACTAGCCTCATCATATGTCTTTGTTTCTGTGTGCTAATAAGGTTCGACAACTTAGTCGCATGTACTCATTTGTCGAAACCACATGTACCCTAATATACCAGTAAGGGTAAAAGATTTCAACAACCCATCCATGCTGGTTGTGGGAGGGTAACCTGCCCGTCGGCATCATCAACACATTGTTCTGCTCGGTTTAGCCAGCTTAATGCACGATGGACTCGAAGGCCGAGGTATTCACTGTACGATTCTCGTTCTTGACGTTGTCTGTTTTTTAATTCTGTGTATGTATTCATGACAGATATTCACGTATTATCAGTGACTAGCAGAGGGGTATCTGGCAAGTTACTTTTTAATCCCTCCAGATATCTCATATAGCTTAGTGCCTGCGGCACTATCAAGGTCTATATATACTGAAGTTTCAACCTTTCCCGAAGTCAATGGATCTTGTAAAATATGGAGTTCGTGCTCATTGTCTTCTGAAACAAACAAGCGATAGAGATAGTATCGATCACCATATGTCCTTGCAGCATCTTTTTCGTTGCCTCGTAATTCTATTTTTGTCCCCTGGTTTTTCCTACCTTTCACTTCTATAAAACGTTTCACATTATTTCTACTACGATTTATACCTGATTTGAATTCCTCCCGATCTTTTTCACTTTCAAAACTTAGAATATCACAACCTGGTGCTTCGGTTCCCGTTAGTTGACCCACTCGCAACGGATAGCGTGGAGGTCGAGAGAATCCTTCGAATTCCATGATTTTTCGTTCTGCAAAATCAGCATCTGTAACTCTATGGGCTGGTGTGTTCCCAGAATGTTGACGCGATGTCTTCTGAATGCGGATTTTTTGTTTACTTTGTGAAGGAGTCGGCACGTGGACGAATTCTTCAATAGCTAACGGCTCATTTTCTGTCGTGTTGTTTTTTAATTCTTCTTGTTCAGGTTGGGTTGTTTCGGTTTGCTCAGTGGCACTGTCACTTTCTCCTGCAGGTTCCGGTTCCTCTATGGAGCCAATGTCTGGCAACATTTCAATGGGTTCTTCAGTGATTGCCTGATCAGATTCTCTAATGATTGCGTCAATATCCACATTGGTGTCTTCTCCAAGCATGCGTTTAAGAAGGGTTTTTCTGTTTGCAGGCTGGCAACCGAATATACGTGCGAAATCCCCACCACTTCCAATCCCAAACACAAAAGCAATGGCTTCTCCAATAGTATCAGCAAGGAGGTCTGAGGAGGAACTAGTGTGTTCTGTTGGATCGGAACGAATATATAAAATATCCTTATCAATTAACGAACCCCAGATAGGCAGTTCGTACTCAAATTGTTTGCCTTTATAATCCATCTGTGCACAGAGCTTAGAACAGATTTTCAGGGTTAGCCGATCCAGAGATGCCAAATGTTTCCTTTGAGTGGACTGGGATACACGTAAGCGTAAGCCAATGAAATAAGGTTTTGCTTTTTGAAATTCAGCGTCAATATCTTCTACAAGGATGACTTGCTTGATTTCCTGTGTGAAATCTGCACGGTCAATGGATGCCACTCCAAATATGTTTTTTACTTTTTTTGATCCAACCCGGTATGGGAGAGCAACAATTTTCAATTGATCAAGTAGGGCATTGGGCAAAGTTTCACTATTTGCATGGTGCAGTTCAGTAACATGGAAATATTTTTTTTCTCCTTTATAACGCCCCCACATCTTACCATCTGCAAAGAATTGCTTTTTGACATTTTCTGTTTTTCCCTGCGAAATTTCTGAATTTAAGAACCATACATATAACTTTCGTGCGGATTCCCCCTTGGGTTGTCGTTCCGGTAGATCAAGTAATTTTAAATAAATATCATCCGATTCTAATTCTTCTGGACTAGTAAGCACACCGCTGCGACGCCAGCCATTCACAAGATCACGATATTCAATTCCATATAACTCCAGAATTGTTTTGTCGGGTCGTGCTGGTTTGGGAAATAATTTCTCTATTACACTTTGTCCGGTAACGCAGTCTTTGGGGCGCAATGAATCACGATTCTTGTCCAGCAACCACTCTGTGGTTTCGATTTTCCATTTTATATAACTTGGTAGTGGTTCCCCGTAGATCCTTGGGGTTAGGTCACGGCCTCTGCGAGCATTTAATTGTGCTGAATCTTGGGTTTTTCCTGTTAACATGGGTACATTATTGTCCAGTGCTAACCAGGCTGCGATTGCTACGGAATTTCCCTTTTCTAAAATTTTCTCCAACCCATCTATGTTTTGAATATTTGTCAAATAACATCCAGTTACATCTGTCCGAGATTGTAGCGTATAGACCCCACAGGATGCTTTAAGAGAGGCAGGGTAATGGATAGAATCCAAGGCATAGTTTCGATATTCTTTATCTTGTGGATATGAAGTAGTTTTTTGTGGTCGTGGCCATTGGGCAACCCCAACCCATTTAAAAAAAATTACTAACGATTCGTTTCCCGGTATGAGTAACTCCAGTGAACCTGGTTCAATAAGCAGTAGTTCAGGGGCCCAGCTTTGATATAAGTCTTGAGTAATATTTCCTTCTGTTCCGTACCCCCGACCCATATACAAGTCTTTCGCTGATGCAAAACCTCCTTCTTGGGTTGGCAGAAGAAGGCTTGTTTGGCTTGGGAACGTTGGAACTTTACCAGATTGGCCTTCTGCACAATAGAGCATGAAAATGGTCGACAGTAATTGCTGATTAATCTTTGATGTTTCATTCGGTCGCCGTTTTATTTCTTTATTTGCTGATGAAATAAGGCGGCTTATTAAAGTGGCTAGAGAATATTCAAGAAAACCAAAGGATGATATTTTTCCATAAAGGTCACGATTTTCTTTTATTTCCAAGCGTTCTAATAATGCTAGTACAATGTAAAACATAATACTTCGTATTTGTAACGTGACGTGTTATAATTG